>DAOUZE010000508.1 GCA_030665765.1 Filomicrobium sp. | reverse complement strand
ATTGAGGTGATCGTCCGGCAGATGCTGCAAAAAATCGAGATTACGGACGCTGGCGAGACGGACATGATCAAGGGCGAGCAGCTCGACCGGATTGAGTATGAGGAACGGAATACAGCAGCGGAAAAAGATGGCTTGCGGCCGGCGGCGGCGATCCCGGTGCTGCTTGGTATCACCAAGGCGTCGCTGCAAACCCGTTCGTTCATCTCGGCGGCATCGTTCCAGGAGACCACCCGTGTGCTCACCGAAGCTTCTGTAAACGGGAAGGTGGATACGCTCGACGGGCTCAAGGAGAACGTCATTGTCGGCCGCCTTATTCCAGCGGGGACCGGCGGGATGTTGCGCCGTCTGCGCCGTATTGCGAATAAGCGTGACATGCTGATCGCCAAGGAGCAGGAGAAGTCTAAGGTAAGCGCGGTCGCTGCACCGCCAAGTGAAGAAGCGGCCGAGTAGCCGCAGCCTGTTGCAACAAATTTAGACGTCCGCTGTATAGGCGGCCGTTTTCGGGCGAAGTGCCCTCACGCCGCGTGGGCTCTGCGGGATTGGGGGATCAATCCCTTTGATGACGCCCACGCGATAAATTTATTTCGGTTTTTTTTGCACTGTTGCTGTTGACCCGGATATCCCCAACGATTATACGGGCTTCACTCTCACGGCAGGCTGTAGCTGGCGCCTCGCTATTGGCGCTCAAGAGAGCCTTTTAGGCTCGGCTAGACGCTGCCGTTTCAAAGAAGAGGACAATTCGCTAGCCATGATCTGCGACCCCAAGGGTTGAAGATCCAATGGCGTTTCTCGTTGGGCCAGGTCGGGAGCGATAGGTCCGGCGATGCAGTTTTTGGCGTGCGCTGTCGCGGATGCCTTGGGATGAGGCCGAATGCCTACGATTCAACAGCTGATTAGAAAGCCGCGCCAACGGAAGATCGTCCGCGGTAAGTCGCGCCACATGGAAGCGTGCCCGCAGAAGCGTGGCGTGTGTACGCGCGTGTACACAACGACGCCCAAGAAGCCGAACTCAGCTTTGCGGAAAGTCGCAAAGATCAGGCTGACGAACGGTTATGAGGTGATCGGGTATATTCCGGGTGAGGGGCACAACCTGCAGGAGCACTCCGTTGTGCTGATCCGGGGTGGCCGCGTGAAAGACTTGCCCGGTGTGCGCTATCACATTGTGCGCGGTGTGCTCGACACGCAGGGCGTGGCCGACCGCAAGCAGCGCCGTTCGAAGTATGGCGCCAAGAAGCCGAAGTAATTGGAATTGGTTGGCCATGGACTTAACGCCGGGCCGCAGAACAGGAATTAGGACACGATGTCCAGACGCCACCGTGCACAAAAGCGCGAAATTATTCCGGATCCGAAGTTCACCGACGTTATCGTGACGAAGTTCATGAACGCAGTGATGAGAGATGGAAAGAAATCGACCGCGGAAGGTATCGTTTACGGTGCCTTTGATCGCATTGAAGAAAAGGCGAAATCCGATCCGCTGCAGCTCTTCCACGATGCGCTGAAGAACGTGATGCCGTCGGTTGAAGTGCGCTCACGTCGGGTCGGTGGCGCAACATATCAGGTGCCGATCGAAGTGCGTCCGGAACGCCGCCAGGCTTTGGCGATCCGCTGGATTATCGGTGCTGCACGCAACCGCAACGAAAATACCATGGTGGAGCGCCTTTCAGGTGAACTCCTGGATGCCGCCAACAACCGTGGAACCTCGGTCAAGAAGCGTGAGGATACGCATAAGATGGCGGAAGCCAACCGAGCCTTCTCGCACTATCGCTGGTAAGGGCACCATCCGCAGTTAGAACGTAAGGGTTATCCCTAGAGGCTTATCATGGCTCGCGAATACGCAATTGAGGACTACCGTAACTTCGGCATCATGGCGCATATTGACGCCGGAAAAACAACGACAACGGAACGCATCCTCTTCTACACCGGCATATCGCATAAAATTGGCGAGGTGCACGACGGCGCCGCGACCATGGACTTCATGGATCAGGAAGCCGAGCGCGGCATCACCATTAC
>DAOUZE010000312.1 GCA_030665765.1 Filomicrobium sp. | reverse complement strand
GGAGCTTGTCGGTTACGCTGTAGCGGTGGCCCTTTCAGGGGCGCAAAGGAGAGACGCTTGAAACAGTTCATACCCGACGATGCGATTGCAATTATCATTTATGGCTTCGTGGTCATGGCGCTTTACATGTCGCTCATGTGACCGGAGAGGTGTGCGATGGGAAGTGGTCTCAGCCGCCTCGAAGTTGATGCCATTCGGCACGTCACGAACGAATGTCTGTCTGAGATTGCCTCGGGCGACTTCGATGACTGGCTCACGCACTGGACGAGCGACGCCCGCCTGATGCCTCCGAATGCAGCGGATGTCGTCGGTCATGAAGCATTGCGAAAGTGGATTTCTGAAAGGCCGCCGGTAAAGAGGTTCAGTATCTTCGACATGGACATCGACGGAGGCGGTGACGTTGCCATTGTGGTTGCGCACTTTTCCAGGGCGTTCGCGCCAGACAATGGCGATGATGCCGACCAAGCCGCAAGGCAGGTCTTGAAGTTTCGTCGCGATGACGATGGGAACTGGAAGATTTGTGCGGCTATCTTCAACTCCAGCGAACCCCAGTAGAAGCCGCCCGACGGAGACCAAGAGGCCGGCCACCGCGGCCAGCCAAATGCCACCGCGGCGAAGCTTGCATAATGTGAAATTCAGAAGCCGGTCTTCAGGAGGCGTACCGAATGATCAAATCCCTCTTGTTGCCATGTGTAGGGATTGGCCTTTCAACCTTTGTTCTCGCGGGTGACGCGATCGCTCAGGACGTCGAGATGACCGTCGAGCAATGAAAGACGGGATGGCGCTCTGTTTGCGAAGGTCGCCCGGTCGACTTGGCGACCAGTGAAGCCGTTGACCCTCTGCACAGCTCTCCGCACTATCCGCCGCGCCTTGGACAGCAGCGAGCAAGCTTCGAGCTGACGCAGGGCCTTCAAGATGGTGTTCCTGGAAAAGTCTGTTCGCTCTTGAAGGGTCGCCAGTGAGGGACAACACGAGCCGTCCTTACCGACGAAGCTCAAGAGGACCCTGAGGACCTGCAATGTGTAGGGGGAGATCAGGTGAGACCTACGACCCTCAACACGTCTCAGCGATAGCCTCTCGGCACACCACAGGATGCGATGTCGCTCGTCTCTGTTGAGAGGTCTTCCGAACTGAGCAGGGTCTACGAACTTCGAGTGTTGGCGGTAACGTCTCATCAAGCCCTCAGTTGCATTGAGAGCCCGGATCACGCTAAGCTAGAGGCCTTCCGTGGTAGGATGATGAGGCCATCGAGCAGAGAGCAATCCGAGCTAGTTGTCCTTGTGAGGTCGGTCGTAGTTAGCGCTACTTCCGGCCTCTCTTAGTTAGAGTGGCGACGCGTACAGAATGAACACAACGACGGTCACGGCGGACAACGCTCCGAACAGCTCGATGCTAGGCGGTAGGTAGGCCGACAGTTCATCCACAGTCGCAGCTTCGGACTTGGCAGACTGGGTGTAGACAGTCGGCGGGTGACTTCGCATTCTCTCGTCGGCTTCGCGCTGGTCTTGGCCAACCATTAATACGTGATCGAAGCCTGCCTCTAAGCTCTTATGGCCAACAAGGGGATTGTCGTCGGTCGTCATGCTGGTGCTGTAGCCGCAACGCAGACCTAGGTCATACGCTTGCTTATATGTCCGGCATTGCGAGGCCATGGTGTTCAGAAGATACTCCACGCTTCCGTCGTGAATTCGTGCTATATTCTGCATGCTACTTACTCCTTGAGACTTTTTAACTCACTTTGTAAACGACTCTCTGAACCCAGTGTTTGTCTAGGAAATACAAGGGTCTAGATTTGGGAGTAGCGATTGCAACAATACCTCGATCTGATGCACCGCGTTCGCCACACCGGCACACGCAAGACCGACAGAACGGGCACCGGTACGCTCAGCGTATTCGGTCATCAAATGCGCTTTGATCTTGCGGATGGCTTTCCGCTTGTGACGACCAAAAAGCTGCATGTGAAGTCGATCATTCATGAACTGATCTGGTTTCTGGCCGGCGACACGAACACGGGCTATTTGCAGCGACACGGTGTTTCGATCTGGAATGAGTGGGCTGACGAGAACGGCGATCTGGGTCCCGTTTATGGCAAACAGTGGCGTTCCTGGGCGAAACCCGATGGACAGGTGGTGGATCAGATTTCGCAGCTTATCGAGACCCTCAAGCATGATCCCGATAGCCGCCGCATGATCATTTCGGCGTGGAATCCCGCTGATATCCCCGATATGGCGCTGGCGCCGTGCCATTGCCTTTTTCAATTCTACGTCGCGGACGGGCGGTTATCCTGTCAGCTCTATCAGCGTTCCGCGGATATCTTTCTGGGCGTGCCCTTCAACATCGCTTCATACGCGCTGTTGACGCTGATGGTGGCTCAGGTCACGGGCCTAAAGCCTGGCGAGTTTGTCCACACGCTGGGGGATGCGCATCTTTATCTCAATCACCTTGAGCAGGCGGACCTGCAATTGTCGCGTGACCCCAGGCCGCTTCCACAAATGCGTATCAATCCCAAGGTCACGTCGATTTTTGACTTCCAGTACGAAGACTTTGGTTTAACTGGCTATAATTCCCATCCGCACATCAAGGCGGTTGTGGCCGTTTAGTTTTATTACTTTGCTTTTTGGACAGTAATCAGTGTCCGCCGGCGTTGCTTTGCCTCGCCAACTCCACTTCCTCCGCTTGCACGCAATTAGTGTCCGGAGTGGCGGCAGGTCCCATGGTCGCCCCGGTCGTCAATTTGGGGGGGGGTAAACGTGTACTCAACGGCGCTGGCGCTTTTTCATATTACTGACTGTAGGCTTAGCGGCGGCCGGATGTGCGATCATCGCGAAAGGAATGACGCAGGCGTTTGCGATCTCGACGCCAGGCGCACCCGGAGCGACTTGTACTCTGACGTCCACGGTGGTTGGTTCGAAGGTGGTCACAACGTCTGCCACCATCACGCTCGATAGGAGCCAGGAAAACATCAATGTTGTTTGCAGGAAGCAATGCTTTCAGGATGGTGTCGGGGTGATTCCCTCGCATACCAAACTCGAGACAGCAAGTAATGTTCTGGTCGGCGGAGTTATTAGGCTTGGCGTTGTCGCCGTCAGCGGAGCAATGAACAGGTATAATGATAACAAACAATTCACGATGGTGCCGATCGCCGGCTGCCAAGCCTGACTGCGGGGGTGGCAGTGATATCGTTATCGCCCTGGTCGTGGCGGTCGCGCAAAACGGGGTGATCGGACGCGGGGGAAAACTTCCTTGGCGGTTAGCATCCGATCTTAAGTTGTTTCGCCGTCTGACGATGGGCAAGCCAATCGTGATGGGCCGCCGGACCTGGCAATCCCTGCCGAAGAGCCCGCTTGACGGGCGCGACAACATTGTTGTGAGCCGAGATCCGAATTTTACTGCAAAGGGAGCATATCTGGTGACGGATTGCGCCGCTGCCCTCGTGCTAGGGCGCCGGCTGGCTTCCGAGCGCGGTGTCGGTGAGGTCGCCGTGATTGGTGGCGCGGCGCTCTATGAAGAGGTTCTTACGCACGCACAGCGGATTTACTGGACGTCTGTGCATGGCTGTCCCGAAGGCGACACAAAATTCCCGGAATTCGATCTTAGGGGCTGGGGAACGGTCAGTGAAGAGCCTATTCCAAAGGGGCCGAAGGACGAATTCGAGGCGACACTAAAGGTGCTCGAACGATTGCCTGACGGTTTGATTAAGAGACCGCAATTCGGGCCCAACGATCCGGTGACGGCGAGGGATTCGTAACCTTGAAGCATTCCCGGCGCTCACCAAATGGTGGTTGAGCTGTTTGCGCACAGAGCCCGTTGTCTTATAAGCGCTCTGGCATGGGTCCGGCGCTTGGCTGGCCTTGGTCTAAAACCGGCACCGCGGTCAACTTGGCTGGCCGCGGTGCCAGATACTTCTCCTGAAATTGAGCGAGACCTCACGTATGCCCTGGAATAATCAGAATGGCGGCGGCTGGAAGAGCGGCGGCGGTGGCGGTGGCGGCGGTCCTTGGGGCCAAGGTCCATGGGGTCAAGGCGGTGGAGGTGGTCAGCAGGGAGGGCAGCAGCCGGATCTGGAGGAGATCTTGAAGCGCAGTCAGGATCGTATGAAGCAGATCATGCCGTCAGGCGGTATGCCCGGTCCGGTTATTTTGTTGCTGTTTGCGATCGCGGCGGCGGTCGTTGGCTTCTACGCTTTCTTCTTCACGGTGAAGCCGGACGAACTCGGTGTCGTTTTGCGCTTCGGTAAATTCGAGCGTCAGGAACCTCCGGGTCTACACACCCGTTGGCCGTATCCCATCGAAGAAGTTTTGAAGCCGACCGTTACG
>DAOUZE010000504.1 GCA_030665765.1 Filomicrobium sp. | reverse complement strand
AACAGAGGGGGCAGGCCGTGTCATGCTCCAATGCTTAGTCGACGAGCCCCAAGGTTCACGGCGGCCCCGGTTGCTGCGATTCCGGCCATACCAGCCGTTAGGAAATCGCGGCGAGCATTCGGCTTTCTGCTGGCACTCAAGCTCGTATTCGATGCGTTTCGGCGCTGTTGCGTTGTCGAGGGAAATGCAGAAGCCATACAGAAGCGCGAGTTGGGTGGCCTTGCTATTTATTTGGCAAGAATGCCGGAGGCAGCAGGACCGCTGTCGTCAACTTGGGCCGGAATCGCGTTGGCGCTCTGAATGAGTTGATAGGGCTAAGCGGGGTGCACTACTATTCCTCCCGCTCTCCTTTGGCCAGGGCCGACACTAGGTCCGATCGCCAATCCAATCCGGGTAGTTTGGCGGCGGCAGCCTCTATCTCGGCGCGCGTCCGACTGTAGAAGTCAATGCCCTCAATAAGAGTATCCAGATGCATGGATGTCAGCCGGAGCCGCTCTGCCAGAATGGCCGCGATAGAGCAATAGAACCGGCCGGCAAAGCCGGAATCCTTACTAATTAGCCCGTTGACAGTCGCCTCGTCGATGAGCCGCAACCTGGTCGATGCATCTGCAATGACCCTTGCGCTGGTTGGCGCGCCATCGATAAAGGACATCTCACCAAAGAATTCGCCGGCTTCCAAAAGGGCCAACGGCACCATCTTCGTCCCCTCTCGGCGCTCGACCCGCACCGCCCCCTTCTCGATGAGGAAGATGGTCTTCATCTGCACGTTCTGATCAATTACGAGCTGGCCGGGATCAAACAACTTGACCGGGGCAGTCGACAGGACAGCGCTCTCCTCGGCGGCTTCGAGGAAGGGAAGGAACCGCGTCGTTTGCGTTGTGGCCACCATTATAAGCTCCATAGGTCGCGGCTATCCAACAACATCATAGTCGACCACGTTGCTTCAAGTAAGGCTACATTTCCTCAGTGGGCTCCGTGTCGCTTTCGAGTCTCGTCTGGTTTAGGCTGTAATAGTAGGTACAGTGGCTCTTACCACGAGCCATGAGCATCCGCCAATATGCAGGATGGCATTATGTCCGGGCCGGCGCTCGGTGAGTCGCAACGAAAGGTGCCAGATGACCAGCGAAGAAGTGGGATCGCGAGAGGGCTCTTGGTATGACGCGGTTGAACGTGCTCCGGGCGGAGTGAAGGGGGCTGCACGGTCGCTGGCGAAGGCGCTCGGCACGATTCGCTCGGCGGAGGCGGAACCGACGTACAAACCGGCAATTCCGTTTGGTGATTTGCATATCTTTCAGTCTATGAATAAGCACCGTGCCCTGCAAAGCATGTTCGCGCTCAAGAACCCATTCTATCGGGTCCATGATGGACGGCTCGGGGCCACCGCTTTGCACGAAGGCCGGGAGCTGGTGAACTTCGCTTCGTATGATTACCTGGGGCTCAACCAGGAGCCGGCCGTCGCCGAGGCCGCCAAGGCGGCGATCGACGAGGGCGGGACGTCGGTATCGGCCAGCCGGTTGGTTGCCGGCGAGCGCATGCTGCACCGCGAGCTAGAGCAGGAGTTGGCCGAGTTTTATGGCTCCGATGCCTGCCTCACCTTCGTCAGCGGTCATGCCACCAACGTTTCGACCATCGGCATGCTGATGGGGCCTGGAGACCTGATCGTGCAGGACGAGCTGATGCACAACAGCGCGATTGTTGGGGCCAAGCTGTCGGGTGCGACCACGGTTAACTTCCGCCACAACAACCTGGACCACCTGCTCGAGGTGCTGCGGGAACATCGCGGCAAGTACAAGAACGCGCTGATCGTTGCGGAAGGTCTATATTCGATGGACGGCGACTTTCCGGACCTGCATCGACTGGTAGAGATCAAGAAGCACTTCGGTTGCTGGCTGTTGCTGGATGAGGCCCATTCGCTGGGCGTCATGGGCAAGACCGGTCGCGGCTCGTTCGAACACTTCGGCATCGATCCGCGCGAGGTCGACATCTGGATGGGTACGCTGAGCAAGACGCTGGGCAGCTGTGGTGGTTACATCTGCGGGAGC
>DAOUZE010000363.1 GCA_030665765.1 Filomicrobium sp. | reverse complement strand
GATGATTCCTGAAGCGGTGATGGGGATGCTGGCATGCGCCCGGATCGGTGCCATCCACTCGGTGGTGTTTGGAGGGTTCGCGGCCAACGAGCTGGCGACGCGGATCGATGATGCGAAACCCGTAGCCATCCTTTCGGCATCTTGCGGCATTGAGGGCAGCCGGGTCATCGAGTACAAACCTCTTCTTGACAAGGCGATTGATGCAGCACAGACGAAGCCAGCAGCGTGCCTCATATTGCAACGTGACCAGGCGCAAGCGAGCTTGATTCCAGGGCGCGACTACAACTGGGCCGACGCCGTTGCCGACCTGAAGGCGCGGTCGCGCAAGGCCGATCCGGTCGCGGTCAAGGCTACCGATCCGCTCTACATCCTCTATACCTCCGGGACAACGGGTCAGCCGAAAGGTGTGGTGCGCGACAACGGCGGCCATATGGTTGCGCTCAAGTGGACGATGAAGAACTTCTACGACATCGAGCCGGGCGAAGTGTTCTGGGCGGCGTCCGACGTGGGATGGGTGGTCGGCCACTCCTATATTTGCTACGCACCGCTGTTGCACGGAGCAACGACACTTGTTTATGAGGGCAAGCCAGTGGGAACGCCGGATGCCGGTGCGTTCTGGCGGGTCATCTCGCAGCATAATGTGGTTGCGCTGTTCACCGCCCCGACGGCGTTCCGTGCCATTAAAAAGGAAGATCCCGAGGGCTCGTTGATTGACAACTACGACCTGTCGAAGCTGAGAACTCTGTTCTTAGCCGGGGAGCGTGCCGATCCGGATACGATCCAATGGGCGGAAGCAAAGCTGAAGGTTCCAGTGATCGATCACTGGTGGCAGACGGAAACCGGTTGGGCGATCGCCGGCAATCCAGTCGGTCTAGGCTTGCTGCCTGTCAAGCATGGCTCGCCGACGGTGGCGATGCCGGGTTACGACCTACGCGTGTTGGATGACAGTGGCCAGGAGCTGGCCGCTGGAGAGCAGGGGACAATCGCTGTAAAGCTACCGTTGCCACCGTCGTGTTTGCCAACGCTTTGGGGCGACGATAAGCGCTTCCGGGACAGCTACCTGTCGCAGTTTGATGGCTACTATTCGACTTCTGATGCGGGATATGTCGACGAGAACGGCTACGTTTATGTGATGGCTCGAACCGACGACGTCATCAATGTTGCCGGCCACCGGCTGTCGACGGGGCAGATGGAGGAAGTGGTCGCAATGCACCCGGATGTCGCTGAGTGTGCGGTTATCGGGGTCGCTGATCAGCTTAAAGGGCAGCTGCCCGCCGGCTTCTTAGTACTTAATGCCGGGGTCAACCGTGATCACAAACAGATCGAGACTGAGATCGTCAAATTAGTGCGCTCGGAGATCGGACCAGTGGCGGCCTTCAAGAATGTCATGGTGGTTCAGCGCCTGCCGAAGACCCGGTCCGGCAAAATCCTGCGCGCAACGATGCGCAAGATTGCCGACGGGCAGGATTGGACCGTGCCAGCGACGATTGACGATCCAGTTATTCTTGATGAAATCAAGAAAGTTCTGGCAGGGCGGGGTCTTGGAGCCTAGCCTTTCTGGTCGTCTTCGCCGGTCTCGTCTACCGTAGCAACAGGGTCGGAAGTAGCGTCTGCAGCAACAGGCTCTGCCTCCGCCTCGACCGGTGCCTCAGCGACTGGGTCTGCGAACACGACATCAGGCTGTTCGTCACTGGTGTCGGCGTCTTCTTCATCACCGCTGGAGAGCTGTTGCAGACGTGCGAACATTTCGGCGTCTTCCTCAGCCTCGGAGCGTTCGCGCAATTGCGGTGTCAAGTCAGGCTTTGGGCCCAGTCGCGGTACGGTTTCGGAAGCTGGTAGGAGGGCACCACCAGGATCGGGGATCGGGGCGCCGGCTGGGCGATTGGCTGCAGCCCGCTTGGCGGCTTTCAGCACCTCGGCGTCGAGATCCAACTGTTTGCACAATCCGAGCGTGACTGGGTCCTGTGGAACTAAATTGCTGGTATTCCAGTGCGTCCTTTCGCGGATCTGCGTGATGGTCGGCTTGGTTGTGCCGACGAGCCTTACGATTTGGCTATCCTTCAGTTCCGGGTGTTGGCGCAATAGCCACAGCACGGCATTTGGCCGGTCGTGGCGGCGCGATACGGGCGTATAACGAGGCCGTTTCTTTCGGATCGCGGTCTGCGGCAAAATAACCTTTTGTTCGGCCATGCGCAGTTTATGGCCGTCGTTCTTTTCGCCGCGCTCGATTTCATCGCGCGTCAGCTGCCCCGAGGTAACGGGGTCCATGCCCTTGATGCCCTGTGCGACATCGCCGTCTGCAATGCCCTTTACTTCCAGCGTGTGGAGACCACAAAGCTCAGCAATCTGTTCAAAAGTGAGGGCGGTATTGTCGACCAGCCATACGGCTGTCGCTTTAGGCATGAGAGGCTTGCGATCGCTCATACGTTCTCTTTTCCGATCCGCGGGCGGCATTTTTCAATGCCGGCAGACCTACAACTCGTTAGCAACACTTCAGGGAATAGCGGTACATTTACGCGCTCAGGGGGAGATTGCAAGGTTGCCATTGAACGAAATTCTTAATGACAGCCGTCTTGCCGCCTCTCATGCAAAACCTTGCCGTGGGACTATTGCCCCTGTTGTCCATGGCATAATGCATTATTACTGTTGCCGACCCAGTGCGCGCCCAAACGTATGGTGGCACGTGAGAAATGGTGGGGTCGGGAGAAGCTGAATTGACGCTGGAGACGCGCAAAACCTACTATTTTGAGGATCTCGTGCTCGGCATGGAGGCCTCGGTGTCGAACACCGTCACGATGGCGGACATTGAAACCTTCGCCGGCGTATCGGGTGACTACAACCCTGTGCACATGGATCCCGAGTTCGCTTCGAAGACGATCTTCAAGCAGGTGATCGCTCACGGTCTGTTGACCGCCAGTTACATTTCCACCGTGTTTGGCATGAAGATGCCGGGTCCTGGCGCCATCTACGTGTCCCAAACGTTGAACTTCAAGGCGCCGGTCAAGGTTGGTGATGAAGTGCTAGCGCGGGTTATTGTGGTTGATTTGATGCCTGCAAAGAACAGGGCGCGGTTCGATTGTTTCTGCACTGTTCGCGGCAAGGTGGTTCTCGACGGTGAGGCAAATATGATGGTGCCCGCGCGACCAGAATAATTGCGCCTGCGTGCGAAGTGTCTTGCAAGGCAGGGGTGCGTACCCGTAATAGCAGAGCTTCGGCTTCGAACGTTGCACCAAAGGTCCCCTGAACCGCCATGATCGTCATCCGCGATGGAGATGAAGTTCCACAAAGCGCGCGCGGCGGCGTCTTCGCGATTGGCAATTTCGATGGTGTGCATCGGGGGCATAAAGCACTCATTTCTCAGACGGTGGCGGAAGCCCGCGGCAAGGACCGACCCGCTGGCGTGATTGTTTTCGAACCGCATCCTCGCGAGTTTTTTCACCCGGAAGAACCTCATTTTCGGCTAACCCCATTGACTGAGAAGCTTCGCTTGTTGGAAGCGTTGGGCCTGGATGTTGTCGTCGTCCTCGAATTCAATGCGGCGCTTGCCGGGCGGACGGCGGCACGTTTCATCGACGATATTCTGGTCAATTGGCTCGACGTCTCGCATGTGGTGATCGGCTACGATTTTTTCTTCGGACGCAAGCGGGCTGGGACACCGGAAACCATGCAGCTCGCCGGGCAGGATGCAGGTTTCGGTACGAGCA
>DAOUZE010000426.1 GCA_030665765.1 Filomicrobium sp. | reverse complement strand
TTGCAGCACGAGCAGCAGCTTCTTTCGCTCGTTGCCTCTCAATCTTGCGCCAACGCGACACCGCCGCGTTATGTTCTTTGAGCGTTTCAGAGAAGGCGTGCCCACCAGTTCCGTCAGCCACAAAGTAGAGCGCTTTTGTTGCCGCCGGATTCAGCACTGCAAGGATTGCATCGCGTCCTGGATTGCAGATAGGCGTCGGAGGCAAACCATTGATTTTGTATGTGTTGTAAGGCGTTTTAGCTTGTATCTCCGACCTACGAATCGAGCGCCCAAGACTACCCTTCCCACCAACGATTCCGTAGATAATGGTAGGATCCGATTGCAGACGCATCCCCTTGCGTAGCCGGTTCATGAATACCGCCGCAGTCAACGCCCGCTCCTCGGGAACCGCGGTCTCCTTCTCGACGATCGAAGCCAGTATAATGGCCTCCTCGAGACTATTGATCGGCAAGCCTTCCTGACGCTTGTCCCACAGTCCTTCGAGAAAAGCCCTCTGTGACTGCTCCATCGAGTCGAGTACTGCCTGCCGCGATTTACCTCGCTCATAAGGATAGGTAGCGGGCAGTAAAGTCCCTTCCGGAGGAACAGTTAGGACCTCGCCCGTTAGGTTTTCGTCCGCTTTCAAACGGGCAACAATTTGCTGGCTGGTTAGCCCTTCAGGCAGAGTAATTTTGTATTGAACCGATTTTCCAGCCACCAGTGTATTGAGAACGTCTTTCATGCTGGCGGCGGCCTTCAGCCGGAATTCACCTGCCTTCATATCGAGGCGCTCGCCCACCAATCGCGCGTGGACCAGATGATTGACGATAAACGACCAACGGTTCGCGATAACGCCCTCGCGCTCCAAACGAGCAGCGATCTCAAGACGTCCCTCACCACGAGGAATAATGATAGTCCGTTCCTCGGCCAGTGGGCCTGCAGACACAAACTGGTGCTGAAGAACGAACACACAAAGACCAAGCACGCCAAATATCAGAACTGCGCCCGTGAGAACGCTGCTTACAAATCGCACCCACCTGCTAAAAGAACCAGATTCGCGCCTCCGCCGTCGTCCCTTGGGCCGCGCCGGCGCGCGTGAAGGCTCCAGCATTTCCGCCGGACTACGTGGCCGAATAGACCTATGACGATCCGGCAGTTCCGGTTCGAATCTTCGCACGCTCATCGCAAATTCCTTCGCTGATCGCGGCAACCAAAACGCTGCACCGGACGAATCATTTTTCTGAAGTCGCGAAACTCTAGATTCTACTACACGCGATGAAAGTGGGTCAGACGAGGGCTCTCCGCGACGTCGCTGGCCCAATAACTTCCACTCTCGCAACAAATTCTCGGCCTCTTACGAATAAATCCACCCCGAGGCCGGAGCATTTACATACTAATTGGAGCGTGAAAAATCCGGCATGAACAAGGCAAGTCCCAGGATAGCTAACCCGACCGGACCAGTAGCCCAATATTACGCTAAGCAACGCCTCGAGCTTCGCCGGGAACTCAAGACTAAGTTACCCTCTGCAGAACCAGCGACGCGTTCGTGCCTCCAAATCCGAATGAATTGGACAAGACTGTATTGATCTCAGTTGCACGTGAGGCATGGGGAAGCAGGTCAATTGACGTTTCAACTGAGGGATTATCGAGATTCAAAGTCGGAGGCGCTACGTTGTCGCGGATCGCCAAAGCTGAGAAAATCGCCTCGACCGCGCCGGCCGCGCCCAACAGATGCCCGATCGCAGATTTTGTCGACGACATGCAAAGCTTGGCCGCTGTGTTCCCGAAAAGCCGCTCGACAGCCCCAAGCTCAATTTCATCACCCATAGGGGTGGAAGTCCCATGAGCGTTGATGTAATCGATGTCGCCAGCGTCGACACCGGCCCGCTTCAGAGCTGCTTGCATGCAACGGTAAGCGCCGTCACCGTCTTCCGCAGGAGCCGTGATATGGTAGGCGTCTCCCGATAAACCGTAGCCTGTGATCTCAGCATAAATCGGCGCGCCACGCGCCTTAGCATGCTCGTAATCCTCTAAAACGACAACCCCAGCGCCCTCGCCGATGACAAACCCATCGCGGTCCCTATCATAGGGCCGTGATGCCCTGAGTGGATCATGGTTAAAGTGAGTCGACAGGGCCCTGCAAGCAGCAAATCCCGCCAAGGCGATACGGCAAATAGGGCTCTCGGAGCCACCGGCAACCATCACCTCAGCATCACCAAATTGTATCAGCCTCGCCGCATCACCAATGGCATGCGCACCCGTCGAACAGGCTGTGACGACAGCGTGGTTCGGTCCCTTTAACTGATGACGGATCGAAACATAACCCGAAGCCAGGTTGATCAGGCGCCCCGGAATAAAAAACGGGCTGATCCGTCGCGGGCCCTTTTCTTTGAGTAGGATCGACGTATCCGCGATGCCACTAAGCCCGCCAATCCCCGAACCGATTAGGACACCGGTACGTTCTTGTTTGCTGGCCGTATCGGGCTTGTAGCCCGAATCCTCAATGGCCTGGTCTGCGGCAGCCAACGCGTATGTAATGAACGTATCGACTTTGCGCTGTTCCTTGGGCTCCATCCAGTCGTCTGGATTGAACAATCCCTCCGAAGTCTCACCGCGCGGAACGAAACAGGCGATCTGCGAAGCAATATCGTCAACTTCGAATTCTTCCACGCGCCGCGCACCACTCTTCCCGGCCAACAGACGGCTCCAGCTCGCCTCCACCCCGCAGCCGAGCGGGGTTACGAGGCCCAACCCGGTAATAACGACACGCCGCATGGCATCCTTTCCTGTGCGCGATAACGGCAGCCCATCGATACGTGCATTTATCCGCTATCAAATGGATCGGTCAGGACCCCAAAGCCACCAATTAGGCTTTGAAGCTATTCCAACCCTCATCCCGACGGCCAGCCGACCGCACCCTCGATCCCTCGAAAAACGCGCCACACGCTAAGCCGCATTGGCGTTCTTCTCAAGGAACTTCACAGCATCGCCGACAGTCAAAATATGCTCGGCGGCATCGTCCGGAATCTCACAGCCGAATTCTTCTTCAAAGGCCAT
>DAOUZE010000128.1 GCA_030665765.1 Filomicrobium sp. | reverse complement strand
ACGATAACGCCGGCATCGAAGCGACCTTGGATGGCTTCAAATAGAATGCTGGCTGATTTGGCCTGCCCAACAACGACGATGTGGTCATAGGCTTCGTCGAGAGCATCAAGAATGAGATTGAGTTGATCGGCATCCAGGCCGATGGGGCCTTCGGCTATGGCGCACCCGCTTGCAATGAAGTGGACCTGCGTGCCGGGTACCCAGCGGACGACTTCGGCGAAGCTGGCGCCGCCCTGGATCAATTCAATGAAGCCCGGCGCCTTCGGCAGGTTCAGTTGTCGAGCGATGCCAGCCCCCTCCAGGTTCCAATCGACAATCATGGTCTGTTTGCCGGGGCGGTTGAGCTGGCTTGCGGTTTTGAGTGCAAGGCGGGCAGTGATCACCGGATCCATCTGGCTAGCGATCAGCGTCCGGAATCCGGTCGTCGCTGTTTTGCTGCTTTGCAGCAGGTGTTCGGAAAGGTCTGAGCTGTTGCTGATGAGGATGACGGGATCATTGCCTTCCAGATCGCCCGAAACAGTGTCGACTGCTGGCTGTGGGGTTGCAAGAACCAGTGAACCTTCAGACAGCGACGGCGCTTGAATTTGTGGTGTTGCGGCTGCTGCGGCGGTTTCTTCGCGCAGGCTTTGTTCGCTGCGTGGGGCAGCGTGTGCGCAGTTGGCGAGACCGGCGGTGATAACGATGGCGGTACCGAGCAGCAGTGTGGCGACCATCACGAGAAGTGCGTAGGGCGTCTTGCGTGGGAATCCAGCGCTGCTTTGTGGACGCGCCAGTGTAATGATCTGCGCCTCGACAGGCACTTGGCCGTCTTCCGTTCGGGTACGGTTGGCTTCATACTGAACCTGCAGCCGTTCCAATTCTTTGCGCTTGGAGGTTGCAACGGCTTCGAGGCCGCGCAATTCAACTTCGTCGGTGCTGTTGACGGCCACCTTGGATTTCACTTTATCAAGGCTCGCGACGACGACTTGTTCTTGCTCGGCCATGACAAAGGCTTCCTTGTCGAGACCGGCAACGACATTGGCAACCTCGCCGGCGATCTTCTGGTTGACCGCGGAAAGGTCGGCGCGAAGTTGTTTCATGACCGGATGCGCGGATTTGAGACTGGCCGAACGCTTTAAGAGGGCGCGCTCAACGGTCACGCGCTGGGCAATGAGATTTTGTATCAGCGGAGACCGCTGCACGGACGGAATGATCTCCGGTGTGCCTTGGCGCATCAGGTTTCGTGCAGTCTTGCTGCGGGCTTCGGCTGACGCGCGTTGCGAGCTGACTCTGGTTAACTCTGTGGTGATGTCACCCAGCTGTTGTTCATTGATCGGTGTCTTCTGGACGCTGCCGCTCAGCAATCCGGCTTTAGCGCGGAAGGTGGCAACCTTTGCCTCAGAGCTTTGCACCTCGCTTTGCAATTTGGCGATGCGGGGAGCGAATTTCTCCAGGACCGCGTTTTTTTCCGCAAGCGTCGTGTTGGCGAGCTTCTCACGGTAGCCTATTGCCAGGCGATTGGCGAAATCAGCGGCTAGCTCGGGATCAATCGAGGTAAAGTTGATCGTAATGGCGCGGCTTGCTTCGGGGGAATACACGACAAGCCGCTGAGACACCGCATTAAGTATGCGGTCGCCTTCGCTGAGCTGGCTTTGAGTTCCGGATAGCCCGATCGTTCGAAGCAGGCCGGTCATTGTGTCGACGGGACCCAACACCGGATTGAACTCTGGCTGACCGCTCAAACGCATGTTGTTGGCGACTAACTCAAGGAGATCCGGGGACTGGATAGCTCTGAGGTGCGTATTGACCGCCTGTTCGTCGAGGGGAGCCGACAGGCTGTCGCTGTTACCTTGAGCATTGGGTGCCTTGAAAGGGTTCGACTTGCCCTTGGCGACGATGCCGAGCTCCGATTGGGCGGTGTAACGCGGTGCGATCAACGACAAGGTCAGGTAGGTCAGTGCCCCCGTGATTAGCGAGAGCGCAATCAGTTTCGGCACCGATCGCCTCAGGGTCGCAAAGAGCGGTGTCAGGTCGATGTCGTCTGGCGAGGCTGAGGCTTGGGCGCGCATACTCTTGATCTCTACTGGATGAAGATTTGGCCCGGATTAGAACGTGGTGGGAGTAACAAATCTCTTAATCGCGGCG
This sequence comes from Filomicrobium sp., assembly GCA_030665765.1. Lineage (GTDB taxonomy): Bacteria > Pseudomonadota > Alphaproteobacteria > Rhizobiales > Hyphomicrobiaceae > Filomicrobium. Next base: position 7,099 of record DAOUZE010000128.1, on the reverse strand, counting down.
AATTGGTGCGTCCACTTAGTAAATTCTAACTAGATTCGACTTAGCTGCAGCATGAAGTATCTGCCCCACGTGGTTTGGGCCAATCCGCAGAAACGCAATGCTTGCTGAGCACTGTCGAATGTGGCTTGCGATGTTGCTGCGTGTGTTCTTGTTGGTTTCGATACTGCTCACGGGGTTGACGGGATGTGCTGGAAATCTGCCACTGCGGGCTCGGGACGGGGCGGTGATTGGGCGCGATGCAATTGTCGTGAGCGAGGATTGCAGCGGCCGGCATGAAACCTGGGAGCCCGAGGTTATTCCGGTGGCGTATGCGGCGTCGCATGCCGTTGCAGAAACTGGAGGTTCTTATCGCCTCGACAGTGGAGACTGGCTAGGCATCTTTGTATACGGCCAACCTAACTTGTCGCAGAGGTATATCGGTGACCAGTCGTGGTAAGTCCCAATTCCGCTGATCGGAGATGTCCATGCGTGCGGCCCGACGACTTCGAGATTAGCCAGCCGCATCCGTGACCAGCTGGGTGCAGAATGTGTGCGTGATCCGAATGTAACCTTTGATATCCTGCAAATCCGTCCATTCTTCATTCTCATAGAGTTCGGGATCTTACTCCCAGGTCGGGCCGCGTCGTCCTTTAGACCTACGCCCGCGTCCAATTGTTGTGCCTTTGACAAGTGTCAAAATGAATTGGCGCAGCGCCCGTTATGAACGTTGGCGTTGTTCTGTTACTGCGCGTTAGGCCCAGCTCATATCGGCGCCCGGGAAAAAAGAATGCGACCTGAGACACTGAAACGCTACGCCGGCTCCGTGCCGCGCTACACTAGCTATCCAACAGCACCGCACTTTTCTGATAAAATAGGCGCGGCGGAATACGGCTTGTGGCTCGCTGCGTTGCCGTCAGCCGCGCGGTTGTCACTCTATCTGCATATTCCTTATTGCGATCAGCTTTGTTGGTATTGTGGATGCAATACCAAGGCAACGCAGCAGTATGAGCCGGTTTCGAATTACGTTGAGCATCTGGTCAAGGAAATTGAGCTCATTGGCGATGCGATCGGTGGCAAACGGATCGCTGACCACATTCATTTCGGTGGCGGATCGCCAAGTATCCTCAGACCTGAACACATCCGCATCCTGGGTGAAAAACTGCGTGGTGTGGCCGACTTCTCGGAATATGCCGAATTTGCGGTTGAAGTCGATCCGAGAACAACGGCAGAAGATCGGATAGCAGCGTTCGCGGCGGCTGGTGTCAACCGGGTCAGTGTTGGTGTGCAGGATTTCGCGCCGCAGGTTCAGATGGCGATCAACCGCATGCAGTCGTTCGAGAAAACGCAGTCGGTCATCGACGGTTTTCGCCGCCATGGCGTGAAGTCGGTGAACATCGATCTTGTTTACGGACTGCCGTATCAAACCCGCGACAGCGTCGAGCAGACGATCGAGCAGGTTTTGAAGTTGGAGCCGGACCGAGTGGCGTTGTTTGGCTACGCGCATTTGCCGGAGCGGCTGCCGCATCAGCGACTTATCCCTGAAGATCATCTGCCGGATGCGATGGACCGGTTTGCGCAAGCGAACCGTGCGGCCAATACGCTTGCTAATGCGGGCTACGTGCGAGTTGGGCTTGATCATTTCGCGCGCCCGGGCGACCGGCTGGCCGGTGGTGAGGTGCGGCGCAATTTCCAGGGATACACAACCGATGACGCGGGTATCTTGATCGGTTTCGGCGCTTCGGCTATCGGCCGACTGCCGCAGGGCTATGTGCAGAACGCTGTGGCGACGGGAGAGTATCAACGTCGGATCGCCGCTGGTGAACTGGCTACTCAGCGCGGTCATGCCATGTCCAAGGATGACGATGTCAGGTCGCTTGCCATCGAGCGGCTGATGTGCGGATTGCACTTTCCAGAACGGGAGTTACTGGAGCGTTTTGGCGAGTCGGCAAGCGATGTCGTCGAAGAAGCTCGCTTGTTGCTTGATTCTGAAACGGACGGTCTAATCTGTGCCGATCCTGACGGCGATGGTTTCCGCGTTACTGAAAAGGGCCGCCTATTCGTGCGGTCGATCGCGTCGGTGTTCGACAGTTATCTCGGCGCGGCCAAGGTGCGCCACTCAGCGGGTGTTTGAGGCTACCAACGGGATCTTGAAGCGGGCGTGGATTTCGTCGTGGCTCAGGTTTTCGGGGGCACGCGTAGCTGCTACTTCCGATGGGGCCCGCAATAAGGCGGCGGAGTAATTCAGGCCAGCAGAAGGGCGTCGGCTCTTGGCAGGATGCTGGCTTGCCGGACTAGATCTGCGCGCGTTTCGTTTAACGAGTTCAGCCAGTAAAATTCGGATCAGGTTCTTTGCGTAGCTTGTGAAGGTCACGTTGGCCTTGGATCTTCCTGTTTTTCGAAATCGGACGTCACCTCAATGAAGCTTTGTCGCAAGAAACAACCGCGCCATCGGACAAGGCTGGTTCACAGCGGGTGGTGTGCTAACGGAGCATTAGGATTTAGGATCCCTCGACTTGCAGTGTCGCAGGATCCCTAGGCAGCATGCCGAAGAGCGTCTGCCTCAGCGAGGAGCCATTCGAGGTTCGTCGGATTCGGTTCGAACCCGGCGTTGCCTTTGGCGGCCGTGTAAGGCTGCCAAAGTTCCTCCCACGTAGCCGGCCGCAATGTGAATTCCTCGGAGTTCGTTTGCATGGCCAGCGCTGGGTCGGCCGAAAACTGATCGACCCAGTTGCGAGCAAAGATCCGAACCCCCTCCGAAGGCCTCCGGTTGCTTGGTCCCTGGAGTTGATTGATGGAATACCCGTTGCGGTGCGGCTGGCGCCGGATCTCCAGCGTGGCGATGTGGTCGACACCGTCGCGCACGGAGAAGATCAAGCACTCACCAGTCGCCACCTGCCGGACATAGTCGCCCACGCAGTGGCTCATGATACGGCCCTCCTCACGAAGCTGCGATCCGGTCCTCAACGGGACCATACGCAGCCCACCCGACGGGCGCCGGCTATAACGGCCGGGGCCACGACGAGGCCGCTCCGACTTGAAAAGCCGGGCGACGCGATCGAGCCAAGTCTGCATGGCGTGCACGGCTTTTGGAAAGCGCATGGATGGTTGCCACGGCTTTTCCATCAGCTCGTGGGCCAGGCCTCGCGGATGGCGCGAGTACCAGGCGAAGACCGCCAGTGGACGCAGCGGCACGCGGTCCGTCGGAAGCGGCCGTGCAAATGGCGGCTTCTCGGCGGCAATCCACAATGCAAACTCGTCGTCGGCGGCCTGGCCGGCCAAGCACACCCAATTCAGCCAGCAGACCGCATGCGCAGGATTCTGCGGGATGCGACCAGCAATGCGGCGGGTGAACTTTTCATCGTCCGGGAACACCGTCGGGCTGCCGGAGAACGCCTCCAGCGGCACGCGCTTCAGCCACATGGGAATTCCAAGCGGCTTGGCGACGTCCTGCAAGCAGCTACCTTCCTTCACGCGACGAACGGCTTCCCCCGCTGCATCGGGGCTAACCGAGTTCGTTGCGATCACGTAGGCGGCGGCGGGGAAGCTGATGATCAGGTCCCCGAGGCGTGGCGAGAGGCTGGCAAGGCGGCGTAAACGCCGACGTGCACTGCGCTCGAAACGCCCAATCTGCTGCTCAATCGCTTTTGCTTTCTCGATTTGGCTAATCACGGTTATCACCGAAAAGAAGACAAAAGAACAAAGGCTCGCAGCGGCACGCAAAGACCCGTTTCCAGAAACGAGACCGTTTCCAGATCGACTTCCTTGCGGAAAAAAACTCAAGCGTTATCGCAGGCGCAGTTTCGCCGCGCCGGAAAACAAAGTTTTAGTTGCTGGTCGCTTTGTCGAAGTTTGTTTCGCAAGAATCCTGTCGGCACTGGCCGGACCCGCTCTCACCCGCGGGTGAGAGTATTGGTCAGATCAAGTCTTGATGCCGGTTCAGCAATGTCCCGAGGTGTCTTGCGGAGTTCCGCCCGTGTCGTGCGCATCGAGCCACACGACACAGAACATTGTGTCGAGCTTTTCTCGGTTGTCGCTGCGCATTCGGAACCTCTTTGGATAAGTCGATTAGACGCTGCGGAAATAAGCTGGTAAATGCGACAAATCAAGGGAGAAAGTGAAAAAAATTAAAGGCACGCCCCGAGGTTATTCGGGGCGCGCCTTTTTTGAAGTTGGAAACTCCGTTGGACAGGTGTGTTGAGTTACGTTGACGGAGTTGATTAGCCGAGTTTTTTGAACGTAGGTCCAAAGGATGTTGAGCGCGGGAAACGCGGCGGTACACTTCTGCCGGCCTGAGCGCGTGTTCCAATCCAGTCGGTCATATCGACCAACGATAAGGTGAAAGTTCGCCCGGCGCTGTCGACCCAAGTCAATCCGGCGGCGGTCTCGAAGGTGCGTGCGTCGGCCAGACCACCATCCTTGAAGCGCTGAAGAATAACGCCCTTGCCGCGAGTCATCTCGTTGATTTCGGCGGTCTCAAAGACCAGCATGCGGCGGTTTTCGCCGACGATGGCGATGCGATCACCTTCGACCGGGATGACGAGGCGGGCTTCGTCTGGTTCCGACACGTTGAGGATTTGTTTTCCCTTGCGGGTTGAGGCGATGACCTCGTCTTCGGGGACAATGAAGCCATAACCCGCCGTCGAGGCGACCAGCAGCCGGCGACCGGGCTCGTGGACAAAGGCGGTGATGATATCGTGGTTGTCGGCAAGGTCGACCATCAGACGGACGGGTTCACCATGGCCGCGACCGCCTGGCAGCTGGCTCGGTTCGAGAGTGTAGAAGCGGCCGCTTGTGGCGAATAGCAGGATTTTATCAGTGGTGCTGGCGTGGAATGCGCGGCGCATCTTATCGCCCTGCTTGAAGTCGATGCGGGACAGATCGTCAAGGTGTCCCTTCATCGCGCGCATCCAACCCTTCTCAGACAGGATGATTGTGATCGGCTCTTTCTCGACAAAGGCCTGATCGAGATCCATCTCGACATCGGGCTCTTCGCCAAATGAGCTGCGGCGGCGGCCCATGTCGGTCTTCTTGGAATAGCGCTCGCGGGTCTTCTTGATTTCGTCAGTGATGGTGTCCCATTGGAGATCCTCGGAGGCCAGCAGTGCCAGGATGCCTTTGCGTTCCGCAGACAAGCGTTCGTGCTCGGCGCGAATGTCGACTTCCTCAAGCTTGGACAGAGCCCGCAAGCGGAGGTTCAGAATTGCTTCGGCTTGGACATCGGTGAGTTTGAAGGTTTCGATAAGCTTTTGTTTCGGATCGTCCTCGAAACGGACGATGCGGATCACTTCGTCGATGTTGAGGTAGGCGATCAAGTAGCCATCAAGAACTTCGAGGCGGTGCTCGATCTTGACCAATCGGTACTGCGAGCGACGTATCAGCGTTTCGATGCGGTGTTCCAGCCACTGGCGCAACACGTCGCCCAGGCAGAGCACGCCGGGCACTTGGCCGGCGGACAATACGTTCATGTTGAGCCCAAAACGCACCTCGAGATCGGTGAGCTTGAACAGGCTTTCCATTAGGAGTACGGGATCTACCGTGCGGCTCTTTGGTTCCAGAATTAACCGGACTTCTTCTGCTGACTCGTCGCGGACATCGCCGAGTAGCGGCAGTTTGCGGTCGCTCATCAGCTCGGCGATGCGTTCAATGAGCTTGGCCTTCTGAACCTGGTAGGGGACCTCGGTGACCACGATCTGATAGCCGCCGCGACTGGTGTCCTCCCTGTCCCACTTGGCGCGGATGCGGAAGCCGCCGCGTCCGGTCTCGTAAGCCTCGATGATCTGTTCGCGCGGTTCGACGATAACGCCACCGGTCGGGAAGTCGGGTCCGGGTATGAAGTCGACGAGCTTTTGCGTTGTCGCGCCGGGATGCTTAATCAGGTGGAGCAGCGCGTTGCACAACTCTTCTGCGTTATGCGGCGGGATGTTGGTCGCCATGCCAACGGCGATCCCCGAGGAACCATTGGCGAGCAGGTTCGGAAATGCCGACGGCAAAACCACGGGTTCTTTATTGGAGCCGTCGTAGGTCGGCTTGAAGTCAACCGTGTCCTGGTCAATGCCTTCAAGCAAAAGATCCGAGGTGATTGCGAGGCGAGCCTCGGTGTAACGCATGGCCGCGGCGCTATCGCCATCGATGTTGCCGAAGTTGCCTTGGCCGTCAATCAACGGATAGCGGACCATGAAGTCCTGGGCGAGGCGTACTAGGGCGTCATAAATGGCTTGGTCGCCGTGGGGGTGGAAGTTGCCCATCATCTCGCCGACGATCTTTGCACACTTCTTGTAGGCGGAATCCGGATTGATCTTCAGCTCGCGCATAGCGAACAGAATGCGCCGGTGGACGGGCTTCAGTCCGTCGCGAACATCCGGCAGGGCACGGCCCATGATGGTCGAAAGCGCGTACGCAAGGTAGCGCTCTTCCAGGGCTTGGCGCAGGGGGACGGGCTCAATTGGCCCGCCGTTGGGTAGAATCGGTTTTTCGCTCATGAATTCGGGTTACTTCGCCGGGCGCTCAGGCTCAAGTGCCTGGGCGCAACAGACCACAAGCTGGTGGATTGGGGAGGGAAAGAACGGTAAAAGTGTGCTGCCTGCAACTTGTTTTTGTTGGCAAACGCGCACGATGTTGCGTTGCCAAACATTTTATCTTAAGTAGATGCTTGACATAATGGGGCTAATTGATTCGGCCGCGGGGAAGCGGTTACGTCCCTATTTCGTACACCATCCAACATCTAGCTTGAAAGGTGACTGGCGACATGGCACGCGTCACAGTCGAAGATTGCGTCGACAAAGTCGAGAACCGTTTTGAGCTCGTCTTGCTCGCCGCGCATCGCGCACGGGCGATTTCCGGCGGCAGCGCCGTTACTATTGATCCCGATAAAGATAAGAATCCGGTCATCGCTCTGCGTGAAATCGCCGAGCAGTCGGTTCAGACCGAGGACATGCGGGAGGGTCTCGTCCACTCGCTACAAAAGAACGTGGAAGTCGATGAGCCAGAAGCCGCCGCAGCTCCAGTGATGCAGACCGAACGCCGTCTGCCGATGCTGGGCCGCGACGATATGTCGACCGATACGGTCGTCGATGTGCTCACCGAAGAACAGCTGCTGCGCGGCCTTGAGAGCATGACCCCA
>DAOUZE010000042.1 GCA_030665765.1 Filomicrobium sp. | reverse complement strand
CTTGCCGTTTGCTGCGAGGTAAGCCTTCGTCTGTTCACTCATACCCTCGGTTAGAATTTTGCGACTTTCATTGGTGTGTCCCCAGCCTGTCGCCGAGCAGCGGTTGAAGACAGGTATCCGCATTAGTTCGCGCATAGAGGGGACCCCGAGGATACGCACCTCACCAGTCTGACCCGACGACCAGAACCCATAGTATTCGTCGAGTTCACCGGGCGCCAAATGCCCACTGGAGCCGGCCGCGTTTGCTGCCCCTGTGGTTGCGGCGATGGTGGTGCCCGCTACGCCGCTCATTAAGGCAGCCCGCTGGACACCGAGCGTGGCCAACGCCGCGCCACCGGCGGCCGTCGCACCGAAAAGCGCTCGACGGCTGACTTCCCATTTCCTGTCAGAATCAGACATTGCTGCTCTCCTTGGTTTTGAGTTTGCGCAAGGCTCGATTGAGCCATCTTTCTGTCGGCTCTTCAGCAACGGCAGCCAAGGGGCCGCGCCGCTTTAGTTTCTTGATCACCACAGGACATCGCGTCTTCGACTGATAGAGCACCTGGCAGTTCATGCAGTTCAGACACTCGTTGGGGCTTATCTCGCCGATGGGATTGATCGCCTGCACCATGCAGTCGCTTGCGCAAACCTTGCACGGATCGCCGCAGGCTCGGTATCGTTTTAACCAATCGAAAGTCCGCATGCGCGCGGGAATTGCCAGTGCTGCTCCGAGAGGGCACAGGTAGCGGCAGTAGAACCGCTCGACGAACAGGCCAATGGCGAGCAGTACGACCGCATAGAGCACGAAGGGCCAACTGCGATCGAATTTGAGCACGATCGCAGTCTTAAAAGGCTCCACTTCGGCCAGGCGTTCGGCTTGGTCTATGGAGGCAAGCGATACGCCAAGGAGGCCAAGGAACAGCATGTATTTTACTGCCCACAGACGCTCGTTAAGTCCCCACGGCAATTCCCATTGAGGCACCTTGAAGTAGCGCGCAATGTGGTTGGTAAGCTCCTGAAGAGCACCGAACGGACAAAGCCATCCGCAATAGGCTCCCCGGCCCCAAAGAACGAGCGACGCGGCCACGGAAAACCAGAGGATGAACACCAAGGGATCGAGGAGAAATGTCTCCCAAGTGAAGCCCGTCTGCATGGAACTGAACAGCGCCATCAAATTCACGATGGAGAGCTGCGCATTGGCGTACCAGCCAATGAAGACCAGTGTTAGCGTCAAGAACGAGGTTCGGAACCAGAACGTCAGCTCTGCAGATCGCGTCAGTGTTGTTTGAAAGAAGAAGGCCGCTGTTAGAACGAGCAGCATGACGGCAAGGACCGTGATTTCAAAAGCTCGATCACGCCAAATGCGTTGCCATAACGCGGTCTTGGCGGCTCGCTCCGCTTCGTGGTCTTGCGCCACCTCTGCCGCCTCAGTCGCTGGCGACGCGGCTGCAATCTGGCGTAAATAACCCGCTGGTGTCTGGTAGTGCACGTCGAACGTGGTGTAAACGCGCTCAATGGCGCCCACATCGCGTTGAACGAGTAGCTGCAAGCGCCAGGGTTTTGTCGGATCGAAACCCGAAGTCGCTGGGATTTTAAATAGACCGATTTCTTTAAAGCTCTGCGGCGCGCCAGGGACTAGAATATCGCCAAGGCGCCGGTGGTCCCTGTCGCGAAACCGCACCGAAATATCGCCCTGAATGAGCTGAATGCGATCGAAGAGCCCGCCGCGCACGTAGCCCGAGCCCTTAAAGGAATAGCTCCCCCTGCCCATCACGACGATCGCCTGCTCGCCGTCCTTGAGCCACGAGACAAGGTTGGCAAACTCCCGGGGTCCGAGCAGTGCCTTGCCAATTGCTGGAATGCTAACGAGCGCCACATACATGTCGATGAACACGCGATCCGGCTCTCCCTGGGCGGGCCGCTCGCTTGCGCGCGGGTCTTTGAGTTGGGCGAAGGCTTGGTTGATCTGTCCGACGTCAAGCGAGAGACGGCGCACACTACCGTCGCTGCTGAGGGTCAGCCAATCCTGAGCACCTGGCGCATCGGGATTGACCTCGAAATGCGGCCCAGCCGCAGCGACCTTTGGGGCAAGTCCGCCAAGACCGAGGGCGCGCGCAACGCGCAAGCCGGAACGAACAATGGAATCGTCGATCACCATGATCGTTACGGTGGCGCCTGATATAATGTTCAGATCATGCCCGGCCCCGCCCGCCTTTGCTTCAGCGGCGAGATCGAGACCCTTGTAGCCGGCCGTCAGCTTCTCAACACGGGCCTCCGGGATGCCGATAAGAACGATCGGCTCGGAGTGCTTGACGAGCCTGATGCCCTTGAGCACTGCATCGGCACCAATCGCGACCAACACGTGTATCGGCTTGCCCGAATACCCGGTAGTGCCAACGAAATCAGAGGTGATGAAGGCCCAGCCGACCGTTTGTCCCGCCTTGAGGATTGGCGCGACAGGCAGGTCCTCCCGTATTGGTCCATATGCTTCCGCACCTTGCACAAGGGTACCCGCCGGAACCTCGCCGATATAGCGGGCAAGTAGCGATGATTTTGCTGATGCGTGGGCGGAGAACAACATCAGTATCAGCCCGATGAGAAGGCCGGACATCGCCTTTGAACACGCGTGCAATCGGCGGTTCACGAGACGTTTTTGCATTAGGCAGTCCTTAGCAACCATTTTGAAGGTTAGGTTGCCGACGACGGACGCTCCTTGCCTTATGTCAAGGTGAACATACGCTCTTAGAACGAAGGGTGCGGTCGAATAGGAGAGGGGTTCAGCGCCCGTCCAATCCTGGTTCGGCTTCATGAACTGGCGCACAAATTTAGCCTACAGATTTATACTGACCGTGTCAGCTTCGCGCACCTCCAGGATCTGTCGGGACATCGCCGCGTACATATCAGCATACGCGACACGGCGGCGGTGCTGAAACACCTCACCAAAGCTGCGAAAAAGATCGCCAAATTGGAGGGAAGAGGGCCGGAACTTGCGGCGCTGCGAGGTGCGCTTCGCGTAAACTCCCGCAAGAGTTGCGGCGCACGCCTCAGATGCTCAACTCTGAAAATTGAAATGGTGGATGGTGAGCCTGTATTCGAACCAGGACTAACGGAGTCAGTGTCCCCGGTTCTTTTTTCTATAGGCTTCTTAAACACCAAAAATCGAGGATTTATCAAAATTCTTTGCTCTAGAATGTCCGTGAACAAAGCGAATGCTGCGCACCTACTACGGGATCAAATTGGTGCGCACAAGGTTGAAGAACATTAACGCAGCTCAATGGCCATAACTAGAAACCGATCGCTACGCCAAGCCTCTGGGGCTGGTCCCGTCTATTTAGAGAAAAGGTCCGCTTAGAGGACGTTGCGGACATTGCCGATGTGCGCGTAAGCCGCCATTGGGGTATCCGCAGCTGGTCCAGAAGCAGACATCAAGAATAGGCTGGGAGACGTCCGCTTTCGGATGTAAAGCGGAACATGCTTGAGCTGTGATCGTCAGACGCCGGTCAGGTTCGCTTTGATCAATAAGCGGACCTGAGCGATTCATCGACCGGTGATCACTGCCCGTACATCAGTGCTACTCAACACCAAACTCAATTCTGTACCAAGGTCAGCTAGTCAGGATTGACTAGCTTCCGCTCCAGGAGTGCTGGTAGCCTGTAAGCGTGCGAGGAACTTTGAATAACTTAGGAGTTGAGTAAGTGATTTTTTCTTCAGTCATACGGGGTCTTTCTCTCGGGCTAATGATGATCCCTTTTGCCATTTTCTTGCCCGCAATGGCCCAAAGCACCGAAAAGCCGAACATCGTCTTCATCATGGGTGATGACGTTGGCATGTGGAACATTGGTGCCTACCACCGTGGTTTGATGGCCGGGAAGACGCCAAACATCGACAAGCTTGCTCGCGAGGGGGCCCTCTTCACAGACTATTATGCAGAGGCAAGTTGCACAGCCGGTCGCGCGAATTTCATCACTGGTGAGTTACCGATCCGTACTGGATTGACAACAGTAGGCCAAGCTGGCGCCAAGATCGGCATGCCCGCCAACGCGCCTACCATTGCGACCGCATTGAAAGACCTGGGCTACGCCACGGGACAATTCGGCAAGAACCACCTCGGCGACAGAAATGAATTCCTGCCCACCGTCCACGGGTTCGATGAGTTCTTCGGCTACCTCTATCACCTCGATGCAATGGAGGACCCATTCCAGCCGAACTACCCGAAGGAGCTCTTGAACAAGATTGGTCCGCGCAATGTCTTGCATTCGTTTGCCACCAACAAGGACGACCCTACGGTCGACCCGCGCTGGGGCAACGTTGGCAAACAGCGAATCTTGGATAAGGGACCGCTTCCACCGCATCCGATAGATGGTATCGACTTGAACATGGAGACGGTGGATGAGGTGATCCGTGATCATGCTTTCAAATTTATGGAGGGGGCCCGTCAGGAAGGTAAGCCGTTCTTTGTCTGGCTTAATCCGACACGCATGCACGTAAAGACGCACCTCTCACCAAAGTACCAGAAGCTGCGGACTTCAGAGAACGGCTGGAGCATCCAGGAAGCCGGCATGGCCCAATTCGACGACATCATCGGCGATGTGATGAACAAACTCGAAGAGATGGCCGTTTCGGACAACACCATCATCGTCGTGACCACAGACAATGGCACCGAGGGCTTCACCTGGCCCGACGGCGGCACCACTCCGTTCAAGGGTTGGAAAGGAATGGGCACCGAGGGAGGCTTCCGTGTCCCTTGCGTCGTCCGCTGGCCGACCAAAATCAAGCCCAACCAGGTCATCAACCAAGTTATGTCTGGGCTGGACTGGTTCCCTACGCTTGTTGCCGCCGCAGGTTACGAGGGCGACATAGCGGCTGACCTTAGGAAAGGGAAAACGCTCAACGGTAAGCCGTACAAAGTGCATCTAGATGGCTACAACCAGTTTGATATGCTTACCACGGGCAGCAAGTCCGCTCGCGACGAAATCTGGTACTTCACCGAGTCGGCTCTGGCGGCCGCCCGGATCGGTGATTTCAAGTACACGTTCATCAGTCAACCCCAAGGATGGTTCGGACCGAAGGTACGGATGGATTGGCCGGGAATCGTCAACCTGCGACTCGATCCGTTTGAAAAAATGGGCATAGGCGACTCCTTGTACGCCGCAAACTGGTGGACATTCGAATTCTGGCGCTTCGTCTTCGTCCAACAGGAGGTAGCAAAGTTGGCTCAGACCGCGATTGAGTTCCCGCCCATGCAGGCCGGCGCGAGCTTCAACCTGGAAGCTGTCAAAGCGAAAATTGAGAAGACGATTGCTAATCGAACTGGCCAATAACACCTGACACGGTTGCCGGACAGACTTCCCATCTTCCGGCGACCGAACTACCGAGTGAGAAAGTCTTCACGATACGCACGTTTGTGCAGCGACGGTTTGGTGTGCCTGATCGTCGCTGCCTCTACTCGAAGGACGCTTAGAAGCTGCCTCCGGATATCCGCTTCATGGACTTTGCGGACTTTGGCTATTCGCACCGAGGCCACGCCAGAGATGTCCGCACTTGGTCCAGAAGCAGACATCAAGAATAGGCTGGGAGACGTCCGCTTTCGGATGTAAAGCGGAACATGCCCGAGCTACGCTCAGTAGGCGCCGCAAATCCTGCAATTGAGATCGCCCGAACAATTGCGGCAGCGGCTGTAGAGCAACTTGCCCAAGCGATGCGACAGCGATAGTCCCGGCAAACGCCCCCAAACACTCGATTTCCGTCACTAATTTGATCGCTTCCCACGGCTGCAAGCATGGGACAACAGAAGACGAGAGCGCCGCGTATTGTGTCACCAATTAAAACGTGAAGTGTGTCTTGCGCGACAACATTTGACCAATTATTCGTCAATCGACGAAATACGAATAAGAGACGTATCCATGTCAGTCAAACTAGCAACTGCCCGGCAGTCATCATCGAAGAAAACTCTCCAACGAGGTTCTCCACTCCCCCAGCAGCTCGCGGTGCTTGCGAAGGCGCTTGGACATCCTGCTCGAATACAAGTCATCGAGACACTGCTTAGTCGGCATTCATGCATCGGCTGTGACATTGCCGATGAAATCGGCCTAGCCGCTTCGACGACATCCGAGCACCTTCGCATCCTGAAGGAAGCCGGTTTGATCATTGGCGAAATAGAACGACCGCGTGTGTGCTACTCGATAGACCCGACGGTCGTTCGTCCCTTGATCGAATTTTTAAGAAAGATCGAGGCAACCACCCCGCCTCGCTTCCCGGAGCAAGGCCAATAATGTCCACGTTCGAGAAATATCTCAGCATCTGGGTCGCTCTGGCGCTCTCAGCAGGTATTGCGCTGGGTCAGGTCACACCCGGTCTATTTGAGGTTCTAGCCTCTCTAGAGTATGCCAACGTCAACCTCGTGGTTGCCGTATTGATCTGGGCCATGGTCTACCCGATGATGATTTCGGTGGACTTCGCAAGCCTAAGCAGAGTTGCAGATGAGCCGAAGGGATTGCTCATCACGCTCGTCGTCAATTGGCTGATAAAGCCTTTCACGATGGCAGCTCTGGGCGTCATATTTTTCAAGTATATCTTCGCGGATATTATCTCGGAAACCGATGCCGATGAGTATATTGCCGGCCTAATCCTGCTCGGTGCGGCACCTTGCACAGCGATGGTTTTTGTCTGGTCTCAACTGACACGTGGCGATCCAAACTACACGCTTGTCCAAGTCAGCGTTAATGACGTCATTCTTGTCTTTGCATACGCCCCGATCGTCGCGCTTCTATTGGGTGTGACAAGTATCCCGGTGCCTTGGGATACGCTCGTGCTATCAGTGGTGCTATACGTCGTTGTCCCTCTGATAGCTGGCATTCTGACAAGGCGCCAACTGCTGGCAGGTCGCGGCAGGGAACAGGCCGTTACTGGTTTCACCGATCGGCTTAAACCAGTTTCGATCATCGGCCTCTTGGCGACCGTCGTATTGCTTTTCGGTTTTCAGGGCCAAATCATTCTCGCGCAACCATTGCTCATTGCAATTATTGCTATCCCTCTAATCATCCAGTCCTACGGAATATTTGCGGTGGCATACGCGGCGGCTTGGAGCATGCGCGTGCCATTTCGTGTGGCTGCGCCGTGCGCCATGATAGGCACTTCGAATTTTTTCGAACTGGCCGTCGCTGTTGCAATTAGCCTCTTCGGCCTCGATTCGGGTGCTGCACTGACAACGGTCGTTGGCGTACTCGTCGAGGTGCCGGTCATGCTCTCGCTGGTGGCATTCGCCAATGGAACACGTCAATGGTTTGACGTGCAGGAGGGATCGCAGGCTCGGGAGGCCACGGACTAGCCGTTGCCGGCTTGGCTTACATAATCCTTTCGAGTTTGACTGGTGATAGATAGCCATGTGGTCATTGGCAGCCGCCTGGATTGTACAGGCCGCTGCCCACTTATCGCGTGAGCCTGCGGGGCCCGTGTCTGCTCACTCAGTTAATGCAAACTGCTAAGGCAGCAACTCGTCGATACGATTGATTCTGTGCTCGGCGATGCAGCCAAGGAAATTTGTCAGCCAAGCCTGCGGATCGACGCCATTGGGTTCTGTTGTCTCAATGAGCGTGTAGGTAATGCCTTCAGATTCTCCCCCGTGCTCAGCGTCGTTGTTGTCGTTGCTGAGGCGGCCATCTCCGAGATATCGACGCAGTTGCTTGGGGCGGGTCAGGCCATAGCGGATCGCACCGGCCAACGTTGATTTGCCCGAGCTCTATGTGAGCTGCGAATGAAGTCATGCTTCAAGACCGTCGATGAGCGGTGCCGTTTGATCTTGTCGGATTGATCTGCGCCGGTTAGTTGGATCGCCACGAATACTGACTTCAATCCTGTACAATGCTGCGATGCGTTCCAACGCTTCTTTGGCAACACCCAAGCCTTGGGCGTTGTGGATATCGAAAAACTTGCGGCGAATGTGAGCGCGACAGGCAACTTCCTTGATATCGCCGCGCCAGATAAAAGTCGGGCGACACAAACGGCTGCTGAATGGTGCGGTCTGTCGGACTCTGGAGGCGTTGCAAGAGAATTAGACAGCGCTGCGGATCCCATCGATGCTTGCGTGGGCTCTGCGAACACATCCAGAGCCGGCGACAGATTGGCTAGGAATAGGCAAGCCTCCGCCCCAGGAAGACCGTGCAACCGGCGATAGAGAGCGAAACAGGAAGCCAATGCTAGGAGGCCGGAGCGGGGTAGGGCTGTTGCTGATTCGCACCTTACGCAACCAAATCCACCTCGAAACACTCACTTCTATGGAGCATGGGTTTCAGGTTGCTGTAGTCTCCCGCTGCTCGATGATGTGACCCTACGACGGCGGTATATTGGGCGTAGCTCGAGCTAAGGTTCAAAGTAGTTAAGTGAAGGGTTTCGAAGATGCGTCATCTCTCTATAGCAGCTGCCGGGCTCCTGCTTTTCATGTCGTGGCCGATCACGACACAAGCTGCAGACCTCTATGGTGGAAGTTATAAGGACGAGCCTGCGCCTGCACCGTATGTGTCGCCATTCCGCTGGACGGGATTTTACATGGGCGCGGACATTGGTGGCGCATGGGCACGCGGCGCGGACGTCTCAAGTCGGTGTTCGCCAACTGGCCTCTGCGATCAGCAGTCCGCATTTGGCAATGTTGACGCAAGTTCTTTTATGGGTGGCGTGCACGCTGGATATAACTGGAATGTCGCACCGAAATGGGTTCTCGGCGTTGAGGGCGATTTTAGCTGGACCAGTCTTGATGGCTCTGCGGCAGCTCCAGATGTCACCACTGCCGGTTTGGTTGTCGCACCCGGTGGTCATAGCTGGTCGAGAGATGTGCGGTGGCTCGCTAGTGTGCGCGGCCGCCTTGGCTTCAATGTCTCCCCGATGACTTTGTTATACTTCACCGGCGGCGTTGCATGGCAGGATGCCGATTATTCAGCGACACAAACCCTGACGGGATTGTCGACGGCAGCGACTTCATTCTCCGAGACAACGACTGGCTATGTCCTGGGCGGGGGGCTCGAATGGGCGATGGCCAAGAACTGGGTGATCAGGGGCGAGTATTTATACTATAGCTTCGACGGTGAATCCGCGTCGGCGCGGCACTCAGCAGGGCCTCCACTCAAGGCGAACTTTGATTGGAGCGATTCCGATGTTCACTCGGTCCGAGCGGGCCTTAGCTACAAGTTTTAGCAAACGCCGGGGCGGTGCCCACGAGCACCGCTTCGTAGTCGGCCCACAGCGGTCTGAAACGCGGCTTCCTAGTTGCTAGAGCTTCAATCCGCTCTTGCGGGTTTTTGCTCGATTACTGTGCGGGACGAACTTTCGCCAGAACCACCAGGCGCGGTCTTTAAGTCTGGCGGCAAAAGCCGCAGCAATAATCCCTCTTTGAAGCGGCCGATTTGTTTGGTTGCGCCGGACTAAACTTGCGGCAGACATAGCCCCCCAGCGCCTGCGTTTGCGGCGGGGGCTGAGGCAAGCGCTACTCGATTTCGGATCAAAAGCGCCTGACAATCTCAATTTCGCCAGGCGTGTTGTGGTCGGTCCGGTCGGATTATAGATCGGCCCGAAAATCTGCGATCGAAATGTGCTGTTTCGTGACATCGCGCACACTCTCGAGTGCATTGTCACGTTAGCACATATGCCGCGCGAAAATGGACGACGTTTCCGTGTTTCAGGCTGCAGCAATCACGGCATTCCACCTATTCATCGCTTTAGTTCGGAACTGGCGCAATGTTCTGCGCGAGATCACATGGCGTTGAAGGTTGAAGGCGTTATAGATCGCTGCATGTGTGGCGAGGAATCGTTGCGCCGAACCAGCGGGCTTGAAGCGCCGCATCCGCTGTTGTCGCTGCCGTACCGAGAGACGCGAATTCTCGGCCCGGCTGTTGATCCGACCGCCGGTTATATGGCGAGCTATCATCCCAGGTTCGCTCAATGACGCGTCATATGATGGCAGCGGACGCTCACCTGGACTCCGACACTGATTGTCCACAGGTCGGTTTCACTCCTAAGAAGTCAACTTGGTATTCTGCGTGCAAATTCAACTGTTGCCAGTTAGGAGCTTTCTTCATGTCTTCAATTCGAGGGTAGTGCAGTGCTGAGGCCTTTTGTTATTGCTTTCACGTCTTTCCTCCTCTGGAGCCTGATTGGGATAGCCACCTCATCGGCCGGCGATGTTTGTGTATCTCCAGAGAGGGCTACGACTTCGCGGGCGATGCTTGACATATTCCAGTATCACGGGGATGCGATAGTTGAGATGGGCAAACGGCGGGGTGGTGTGCCACTGCCCATGTTTGACCCCAGCGATTTTACGCCTGTCACAGGCTATATTAGAAGGTACATGAGGGGTCGAAAAGATTCAGGTTTTATGATTTTTGCTGCCGATAAGAAGCATATTTGCTCGTACTTATTTTTGCGAGGCAGCTTAACGCCACTTTATCACCGGCAGGCCATTACAGCAGCTGAAATTCAACGCTCGAATGGGGATCTGCGACGGGCGATCCTTTGTGGTCATCTCGGCAAGGCTCGCGCGCCCCGTCTTAAACGTGACGGTTCCATTATACCTTGGTTCGTTGAGGCGTCTGATCCAAATATTAAATGCGATCATGTTAGCAAGGTTGTTGATCGTATAGAGTTACTTTCAAAAGTATTTTTTCCCCTGAGCTTCCGAGCTGCACTTAGTTCTATTAGGCATTTGTCTATTCTTCCGATTAGAGGCTTATCGGCAGTGCCGGTCGCAATTCTTGAACCATTTGGCAATGGCAAGCAGGCGGTGGAGACATTCTCGATAAATTTTGTTGCATTCTTTCCCGACATACGCAGTGGCCCTTCGGCAATAAATAAAGCCTTTATTACGCCATTGATAGTTGGCGATCCCGAAGCCACATCGGATCCTGAGTACGATTTTGAATCTCTACCGGGAGCGCTGCAGGAAGCTTTAGAAGTGCATAAAGCTCTTGGTGGGCGCTTACTAAAGCAGGCGGACGCAAAAGTTAAACCCTTTATTGTATCAGCGCAGAATGCTGATTTGATCTATATAGCTGCTCATGGGCTGTCTGAGTTCCAGAATAGTTTGGACAATAGTTTTATTGCCATGTCAGATGGGCGACTCACCGCACGACGAGTACAGAAATTAAAACTCAAACGCAGTCCTGTTGTTGTATTGAGCGCCTGTCAAACGGGGCTAGGCACCATAGTCGAGGCCGGAATAATTGGGATCGGGCGCGCGTTCCAAAAAGCAGGCGCGAGCAACACCGTCATGAGCCTTTGGAGTGTGTTTGACGAACCAACCTTATACATCATGAGGGAATTCCGCAGGCACCTTCCTCAAAGTCACCCCGCTGAGGCATTGCGACGTGCAATGGTGGCTGGCAAAAAACGGTACAATGATCCCGTCAATTGGTCCGGATTTGTTGTTCTTGGGAACTGACAGTTGCCTCTAAATATCGCTATGGCTTCTTGTTAGAAGCATAGTGTTGGTTGGGACGAGCAAACCTTATTCTCAAGAATTTCTGAGGACCGGTTAAAAGATGAGCCAAAGCGACAATGACGCTGCTGACTAAAAAGCAGCAGCAAGATCACCGGAATGTCACTCGCGCGGGCATGTGTCACTGGATTTCAGATCACGGGTAGACCAGGGGGAAGTGCTTCACGTGCGCACGATACCTAACGCTCTGATTATCGCGCCGCTTGTCAGCCATCACCCGAAATGACGTTGCCGTTCTCGACGAACGAATGGGACGTGACAACGGACCCGATCGGGCCAACCGTGTCCTTGCGCGAATAAGCGCCATGTTCAACAAGGCGATCGATTGGGGTTGGCAAGGCACAAACCCCGCTCATGGCATACCTGAGTTTCCAGAAAAATCACGCGATCGCTTCGTACGACCCGACGTACTGCCACGGCTCTTCTTGGCAATCGACGCCGAAACCAATACGACCGCCCATGTTTTCATCTGGCTTTCTGTCCTGACGGCGCCAGGAAGGCAAACGTGCTCGCCATGCGGTGGTCCGAAATCGACTAGGACAACCAAACCTGCAAATCTCTGACACGAAAAAAGCCTGGAAGCGCGTTCTCGAACGCGCTGAGATCAACGATTTGCGCATCCATGACGTTCGTCGCACGCTTGGGAGTTATCAAGCCATTGCAGGCGCAAGCCTGAGCGTGATCGGCAAGTCGCAGGGGCATAAGTCGCAGCGTGCGACCGAGGTATACCGCCCGCCTGCGCCTCGACCCGGTCCGCGCCTCGATTGAGTCTGCTACCGAGGCGATGTTCCGACATAGAAGAACTGATCGCCCACAGCACTCAAAGGGCAGATCGAGCCGATTGCGTAAGAGAGACTTTCCGGTTCATCTTCTCCCTCCTGGACCACTATAATCCCCGACGCTATCACGAACGCGCAGACATCCCGACGCCCGCAGATGTCTGCTTCGGAAGGGTCCAAAACATCCTGGAAATGCGAAAGGAGATCAAACACTGCACCATTGAACAGCGCCGCGGCAAAAGCTTTAAAGCTGCGACGCGAAGATCAATCCGAAGGGTCGGATACTCTCTTAGTTCAAACGCTCAACTGTCCCGAAAACCTTTTTCGATGGACTGCTTGAAAGCTTCTTATGGAGCAGGCAAACGCTGATGCGGGCTCGACTTCTCGTAGTCAGTTAGCCCCATACCCCATCATCATACACGGTCCGCCCCTCCGCATGTCCGTGCTGGAGATAGTGTTGTAGTGGGTCAACTTGTGCCGCATCGACGTCCGGGTTGGCTTCCAAGTAGCCATCGGTGTCAAAGTTCTTGGACGGATCCCGACCTTCTGCCCAGCCATTCTGGTGATAGTGTTCCAATGGGTTCACGCCTGCGTCCTTAACATCGCTATAAGTTTCCAAGTAGCCATCGGTGTCAAAGTAGGCATTAGGATTTCGGCCGAACCCTTCTTTCCATCCGTTGAGCGAATAGTGCTCCCATGCATCCACGCCTGCCAAGGCGACATCTGAGTTTGTAGCCAGATAGTAGGCTGCATCGAAACCGTTTGGCCGGATATTTTCTCCGATCAAAATGTCACCAGCCGGCGCGCCGCCGCCCGTCGGCTGATCTACGATGAAAGTATAGTCCGGGTTGGTTGCTCCCTCGTAGCCGTAAACTCTTACGAAATAAAAATCTCCGGCGTTTGCGCTCAGGCTGAAATTCTCGTTGTCCGTCGCGGATTCCGAACGTCCCAACAAGCTTCCAGAGACATCATAGACCTCCAGATCGACATCGCCCTGGGCGTGTTGGAATGCCAGATCGAAGGACAAGGTTCCTGTTTCTGAGGCTGTTATTCTAAAATAATCATCATTAAGTGATGCATGAATTGATAGGTTTTCGTAGGTATGATCCTCGGGTGGCGCCAAGATACTGGCTCTCGCGAAACTATCGTTGCTTTCGAATGTATCGGGCGTAATGGGATTTTCACCGACAGGTCTCTCAAGCGAGATTTGAATTCGCTCTATGTTGTTCGTTTCGTCTGATTCGATCAGGCGATTATGAGGGTCGACTACCAATTCTAACCAGTAGTTGCCATCAGCAACATTCGTGATTTCGATCGACTGGCCCGGAAGCCCCCGATCATACACGTCTGCCCAACCAGCCGAGATTCCTTGCACGTGTTCGCAGCTCAGATAATGTGGTGATGCAGGCCCCGACCCGTCATATCGTTCCACATCGAGCAGGCAAAAACTGACCTTCTCGGTTGCTGCGACGATATCTCCGATGCCCCCATTGGGTAGCACCTCGCGCAATCGAAAGTCGGCAAAGTCGTCGAAATGAACGTGCGCGTGTTCTGGATGATAAATAAATTCACCGGCCAGCACGTCAGTGAAGGAGCCATCCGAATTGTAAATACGCTGATGGACGTCCTGTGTGTCTCCGTGAGTTTCGCCCCCGCGTAGCTCTAAAACTCCGGTCCCGATATTCGCCATTGCTGTAGTCAGACGCAGATCGTTACCCTGAATTGTCCAATCGTAAGCAAATCCTAATTCTTCGCTGACCCATGGTTTAAGGTCGGGCAATAACATTTTTTATCCTCTTTCTGAAAATTGTTAGCCGCACGGAGTCCGGATAACAGGCCCCCAGAAATAAATGTCATTTGCCGCTCTAACTCGGCAACCGGTTGGCAGGATAAACCTTCATGGTCAACCTTAATGTTGTCGAGCCGAGTTTCCCCTTCAGCCCCTCTGAGGAACCTTAGGGAGAACCGGGAAGGGAGGGATTCTGAGATCATCGGAGCCATTGTGGAGCGAAGATGAGATCAATATCCGCCAAGAGAAAAGGCTAGCAGTAAAGCTGGACCAGCTGCTTTTGCCGCAATACCGGTAAGAACGAATAAGCCTGCACCAATGATTGCTCCTAGGCCCAGCATGGTGGCGCTGAAAACGCCGAAAGAACGACGCAATTTTGGCCGGCCGACGGAATTCTTCAAGGCCAGCCAGCACCTTTTCTTGTTGGATATTGCTGTCGCTAAGGCTTGTCACAAGACTCATCGGTCTTGTACCAACCCGCGAACGTCAGGTAACCTTCACAGACTAGGAACGCGAGTGGCAATAGACGAGTTATGTGTTCAAGAGATACTGCCGCCTGCAGATTAGATGCCGCGATGGCGGGTGTAGAGCGGCAATACCCACCCCGACGGACTTGATCGCAATGATCTGCAGCAAAATCATCTTCGAAACATCAAACGGGTATTGCTGTCGGACCAAGTGGGCATTCAAGATGTTCGCTTGCGACAGACGGATCTGGATCGAGGCGGCGAGACGCGGGTTGGGAGCTCGCATGTGGGATTCCTGGTATCTTGCAAAAAGCCACGAACTGTTATCCTGGGAGCTGTCATGAGCGACGCACCCCTTGCCCGCACGCAGTTCCTGGAGGCGCTAACTGGTATAGCTGAAGGTCAATCCAACGCCGAAGAACTGACGAAGAGCCTACGGGTAGCAGTCCTCGAATTTGGCTCTGAAATCCCTGACAACCTAAGTTGCGCCAAACAGATAGAGGTCGGCACTGTCGGGTCAGAAACTGGGCTGAAGCTTGTTGGCCGAGAATTACTGCTTAGCGAGATTGCCCATGTGATCGAGGGAGAGCCGATGCCGGAAGCGCTCAAGACTGCTTTCCCCGGCATAACCGATGAAGACTGGGATGCCTTTGGGCGGCTTACAACCTTGATTTATATTCTGCTCAGCCGAGATGCGCGACAAAGCAGTTGAGCTGTAAGGATGAGCGAAGTTTCGGCACGGCCTGAGCCGGGAGAGCCTCTCAATACACATTGCAGGTCATTAAGCAGAGCTCCGATGACTCCCTTGCCGGACGTGTAGTCGCCATCGGGCGTCGTGATACCCAGCCAATAATTTTTTAAGTTCAGATAGCAAGCAGGCGGCATATTCCTCGCCATCTAGATCGGTCGGCACCGCCTGAATGATGTCACGCGAGGCGCTGATCGCCGATACCCCTACAGAGCGATCATATTCGCTTTTGCTGGCCTTTTGCGCATGCTTGTCGAGCAACGCGCGAACGATTTCTTGTTGATGGGTCATATCGGTAGCGTAGCCTTCATCAACCGTCCCCGTCACGATTGCGAGGCCCGAATAATTGGAGCGTGTCACCGCGACCAGCAATCTCAATGCCGTTTGCATTGGATCTGCTCGATCGGATGGGGATGCCCCTATTTCCGTCCCCACTGTCCTCAAACAAAGCAAATGGCGGTGGGTAGAACGTGAGCGTGGAGTAGGCAGCGACCTGGCAAAAGAGCAGACCAATCCCAATGGTACGCGTCACGTTCGATAGTGTCGTCGCACCTAGTAGCTTGGCTGAGACAAGCTGGCCGAGTGCAATTGCGATCACAAACGTGGCGATGTCTAGAGCAAGGACGTTTCCGCCGAGGAGCCCCGTGTAGCCATAGAATATCGTAACAATCAAGATTGGGGCGACGAGCAGTCCGTAGCCCTTTGCCGACCAAAATGTCCACCCAAGTGGTGTAAGTGCGCCGAACTCAAAAAGTGACCAGAATAAACTGGGCCAAAAAGCGAGCTTCAGGTGCTCCCAGACCGACTCATTGACGGCAGCAATGATGGCAACAGGTTTCCAATATCCGGTCCATGCGAAGGCGAAGTGGAGCGCCGATCCCGCAAGTACGATAAACGCGATCCCCACCATCTCCCAATTTAGTAAGGTACGAGCCTGTTCCACGTCAGCACTCACGCGACAGATTGAACTAATTGCATAAGAGAGACTATCCGGTTCAGCGTAAGCCCGAGGAGCGGGAGGATGACTGACAGGAATGAGCGCCGTCCGGGCAGCGCAGACAAGACCGTCCGGGACATTCGTAGAGCGACGCGCCGGAAGTTTTCAGCGGAAGAGAAGATCCGCACATCGAGGCCCGGCACACGTCAGCACCTGACCACATGCTCACCGACGATAATAATTTTCTTAAATTTGCCGGGGTGTCCACACATGCCCGACATCAGTTTTGAAGTAGTGCGCTGTCACTTCGGGTGCTTCTTTTTTTGCCACGGCCAGTGGCCATACAGTTCCAGCGCCATCGACCAACCAAGCACCGTACGAATAGCAATCATCAATGCGAGCAGGCCCGTGTTTTCGAGAGTCCGATCGAAGGTAATCGTTTTAATGATGGTAGCGGCAACAAGAATTTCCAACCCGATCAGGACGGTTCTTCCGATGGCCTGGCGATAACCCTCAATCGCTTCCTTTGCGCCCTTGCGACCGATTTCCAGAATGTAACGCGCTGTTGCGATCACAAATCCAAGGATCAGTGCAAATGCGCCGATAGCCTCCAGGCTCTGCGTCAGGAACCGCAGTTCGTCTGTCACCGCCTCAAGCATGCCTCAGCCGTCTCCAACCGCTTGCCAAGGCCCGCGGCCCTCGACCTCGAGAAAAAGCGTCCAGCTAATGATTGTCCGGAGAACCACGAGGCACGCCAGGAGCACCAGCGATGCGAATGTCGGTTTAGCTGTTATCGTCTCGATGACGTCGGCGACGACCAGAATCTCGAGCCCCAGCATCGTGGCTTGCCCCAACTGGATCTTGAATTGTGCGAAGTCCC
>DAOUZE010000439.1 GCA_030665765.1 Filomicrobium sp. | reverse complement strand
TTGGGAGATTGGCCCAGAGATGAAGTGAATCAGAAGTTCCCGCTCCGGCTTTAGAAAGCCTATCTGCGCGACTTCGGCTTTCCGTTTGACTCTGACCAGCAAAGCTGAGGCATGTTCCGCTTGGGCTTCTCTGTCCAGCCCCCTCGTTATGGGCCACTTCGATGTAGAGATTCCGGAACGGGCGTACGCATGCTGAGCGCTTGATGCGGTCGGGCGTGCCGGGGCATTGCGGCAGGCTATGCTTTCGCTGCTTACAGAGGGCGAGCACACGTGGCATCCCTCTAAATGGGCGCCCTTTGTGGTCGTGGGGGATAGTGACGACCCTACACGTTCAATTCGGCACTTGTTCAGTATAGTCCCCGGCGCAGCCACCCGGTCTGGGTGATCGCCAGGCTGATGGTCGATTTGCTGCGCCCAAATAGTTCTGAAGATCGCAGCTGCTAGATCGATTGCTGAGTGGTGAACGTGACGGCGATTAGGCAATATGGCTAGAGTAAGTATCAATAGTGCGGTGGCGGGGTCACTTCAGATGAATAGACTTTACTGGCTTCTACTTTCACGACCAGCTGGTACCGTCAAATCGGCGTCGAAAGGTGCGCGGCAACTGCCTCCTACGGGGGCATCGAAATTCATTCAACGGATCCTTGTAGCATTGGCATGCACACTCGCTACGGTCTTTGGATTGGGGTTCAATCCGACAGTCGCTGAGGAAGGAGAAGGAGCGGCGTCACAGGTCGTAGTCGACATTACTTCGCTGGCAGATCCTAAGATGACAACCAAGGAATTTGCTCAGCGGATCGTTCCGCTGACACGCAGTGAGCTTGGCGAAGTCGCAAAAACGTGGCTGAAGCTTTCCCAGAAAGAAATCGCGCATATTACTTCCATAGATTTGGCGCTTCCAGACAGCGACGAAGCGGATCGCGAGCGCCTAGTGGCGGATCTAAATGCCTCGGTAGGGCTACAAGATCAGCTGTTTCGAAAATTTGGGGTTCTCATCAATGAATGGGAGGCCAAAGGGGGCAAGCCCGAAGAAGTAGCCGAGTATCGCCAGTACATAGCTGCGGTTCGTAGAAAGCAGGTTGAAGTTTACGACGCCGCAACGTTGTGGAAGTTCTTCAAGACCTGGTTGACCGCTCCTGACGGGGGCGTCGAGGTTGGCCTGCGGCTTCTTTCCCTGATATTCTGGTTCGCAGTAGCTCTCGGTGTAGCCTTCGCGGTTGCACGTGTGGTGCGTCGGTCGCTTTCTAAAACGCAGAGGATGTCGAGAATGCTAGCCGACTTTTTGTCAGGTGCAGCGTTTTGGTTGATCCTTTTTGTCAGCATTATGATTGTACTCTCGGCACATGGGATAAATCTGACGCCGCTGCTTGCTGCATTCGGTGGTGCGAGCTTCGTCGTAGCATTCGCTACTCAGAGCACCCTGAGTAATCTCGCAAGCGGTATGCTCTTAATGATTACTCGGCCTTTTGATATTGGCGATACCGTTGATGTTGCCGGAGTATCGGGAAAGATTCGAAACGTCAGCATGGTCTCCACCAATATCCAGTCGAATGATGGCCAGATGGTCGTCGTCCCCAATAAGATGGTTTGGGAGAACGTAATTGTGAATCACAGTACCAACTGAGATTTGATCACTGGATTCCAGCATTTGCGCCGGTGTCAACGGCATGATGCCAGGGTAAGGTCGGGAATGTCCGCAAAGGGCATTGTCACGTTTACTCGTGTACTGCGCGAAAATGCACGGCGTCTCGTGAGCGTACGAGAGCCAGACCAACTCAGTTGATTTGATCATACCGCCAGGGCAGCAACTCGTCGATCCGATTGATCTTGTGGTCGGCGATACGGCTGAGAACATCGGTCAACCAAGCCTGCGGATCGACGCCATTGAGCTTCACCGCTTGCCCCTCATCGTCTTACGAACGTACCAGGGCGGATCCTCGATGCCCTGGATCGGATTGATGCCGTTCTCCTCGCACACGAAGGTTAGGCGCTCGACTTCGTGCACATTGATACGATTTTTCTCGGTCAGCTCGTCGACCTGCTTTTGAAGCGCGGCGATCTGTTTGTTTTTGTGATCACACGCGCCCTTGAAGCCCTTGGCGTAGGCCTGGGTGACCTTGTCGAGGAGGCGTTGGTTCCAATCGATCAGCATGTCTTGGCCTCCGTCGCAGCCTTAACAATCTTACCCACTGTCGACTGCGCCAAACTCAGCTGTCGCGCAGTCGCGCCTTGCGACTGGATCTTGACCAGTTCTAAGACCCGATGACGTAGCTCGGGCGTGACCCGGCCAGGCCGCGAGGTCCCTACGTTTCTGACGATGTGTTTCAACGGATCAGCTCCTCATGTTTCTCTCTATTCGAGAGCGCATGCCCTTGCTTGGGTTGCCACCGATGCCAGGAGTTGGCCGGTTGGCGCTGAGGATTTCCTCAGCTCTTCATGCTGATTGCAAAATAAGTCCGCTCTTCTCGATTCGTCAAGGTCACGGCAGTAGGTGCTGACCGCCATTCCCGGCTGCAGCCAGTAGCTTGTTTCAGGCCCCTGGTGTCTTCCCCGGCTTAGAAAGCAAAATCGAAGCCTCGTTAGGGATCTGTCGGTTCCAAACTGCAGATTCGCTAACTTCTTATTCTGGGGATCATCATCGCTGTTCTGGACGCTACGTGGAGAAGGCGCTAGGAGCTGCACAAATCCAGGCGGACATCATGACTGGCAAGGTGATGTCGCGTGACGGCGTGCGCTTGGCCGAGTGACGCGGCAGCAACGCTCGTTGCGCTTGTAAAGACGCCCGCGCTCAGGCAATGCGACTGACCGAGCGCGGGCGAGGTTGACGGCTGGCGAGGAGGAGGCGCCAGTAC
>DAOUZE010000109.1 GCA_030665765.1 Filomicrobium sp. | reverse complement strand
GGCGATCGATGGATCTGCGATGCCGATGTCGGCCTTTGGCGGCAAGGTGGTGCTGCTGGTCAATACCGCTTCGTTTTGTGGCTTCACGCGCCAGTATGAGGGTTTGCAGGCACTGTGGGAACGTTACGAAGAGAAGGGGCTAGTAGTTGTCGGTGTTCCGTCGAACGATTTCAACCAGGAGCCGGACGGTGAAGAAGAAATCGCAGAATTCTGCCAGGGCGCGTTCGGTGTCACTTTCCCGCTGACCAAGAAAGTCAGCGTCAAGGGCAGCGGCGCCCATCCGGTCTATAAGTGGATCAATGCCGCGCTCGATGAAAAAGGAGAACCAGGATGGAACTTTCATAAGTTCCTGATCGGTACAGATGGAAAAAGTGTGCAGAGCTTTTCGACGCGCGTTACGCCCACTGCACCCGAACTGAAAGCGGCCATCGAACGCGAACTCACCAAGGTTGGCGTTGCAGAACACTAAAATGCCGGCCGCAGCGGTGTTGTCACGGTAACTCGCCAGCTCAGTTTATGCCGCATGCTATCAACGTCCGCTGAGTAGTTCTTCCTAACGTCGCCATCTCTTTCCGGTCGCTATGATCCAGCACGCTGTCTGGCTGTACTTTCGCTTTCCTCTGAGCCTGCGCAATCTCGAGGATATGTTGCCCCAACGCGGCATCGATGTCTCGTATGAAGCGGTCGGCGGCTGGTCGTTTAAGTTTGGCTTGGCCAATGCCGGAAAACTCAGGCGCTCGCACCTGCGTGCGAGTACGTGTTGACATCTTGATGAAGTCTTCTTCTCGATTAACGGCAAGAACGTATACCGGTCGCGCGCAGTGGATTGCGAGGGGGAGGTCAGAAGTACTGCACCGCCGTCTACGCCGATGTTGCGGTCGCGAAGGTTTGCGCCAGTTGCCATAGCGATCACAAGGATACCCCCAGGTCCGACTTCAAGGTCAGCGATTTAATGGGTGGTGTCGTTATCCGAATATCTATGGCCAACTGAGATAAACTGCGCGGGGCATGATTGGTGCCCCGCGAGTAGTTTTCACGAAAGACGAGCGAGCTAATTCGTCTAAGGAAAGAAAAATGACACCGGAACAAGTCAAGCTGGTCCAGAGTAGCTTCAAAAAAGTCGAGCCTATCGCCGAACAAGCCGGCGACATCTTCTACAACCGGTTGTTCGAGATCGCCCCGGAGGTGCGGCCGATGTTTCCCGACGAGATGAGCAATCAGAAGAGCAAGCTAATGAGCATGCTAGGTGCCGCCGTGAATAACCTGCATCAAGTCGATGTGATCATTCCGGCGGTGCAAGACCTCGGCCGCAAGCATGTTGATTATGGTGTCAAGGATGAACACTATCAGCCGGTCGGAGAAGCACTCATCTTCACACTCGAAAAAGGCCTCGGGGATGACTTCACGCCGGAGGTTAAAGACGCCTGGCTCACAACCTACACAACGCTACAGGCAGTGATGACAAAGGCCGCCGCAGAGGTCACAGCACCCGTCGACAAGAAAGGCTTCTTTGGTCGGATGTTCGGTTGATATATCAGGCCAACAGCGACGAGTAGCCGATCAGAATCGGCTCTCGCGCATGTTCGCTAGACCGGCGCACCCTGTAACGTGCCCTGCGACAAAGCCGACGAGACTCGTCCCTTTTGACAGCCGTCAATTCGCTTCATCATGGTCGCTGACGGTCGACAGTCTGGGAGGCGATGTGGTGGAAATGTAGGGGTCGTCGCCGGGCGGTTCGCTAGGGATCCCAGGGCAAAAGTGAACTCTTGTGATAACGGTGAAGCGGGGCATCAAAGACTTTATGAATTGAGGTCTCCAGAGGATTGGTCCGAACGCGATACCGGACCGGCGGTCACGTCCGGGGAAAACGTTGAGTAAGGTGTACGCCGCTGGCGAGCGGCCATAGCTGGAGATCCGGAGGCTGCAGTCTCCTTGCTGTGTAACGCCCGCGTTTGCTTACAATCGCGACTTGTTATCAACGCTTATCATTGCGGGAAAGGCCGAGCATGAAATAACATTGAAACCGGACCGCTCGTTGGCGGCAGGTCATCAGTTTAAATGGCCAATTACCAGGGATTGATCGATAAATAAGCGCGGCCCGATGAACCCAGCAATTCGAACGTGCTGGAACCAGCATGAGTGGACCTCGACGCCTTTGTGATCTCCAAATCCGGGTGCACGGCTCTACGATAAATTGAAAAGTCTCTCTTACGCAATCAGCTCAATCTGTCACGTGAGTGCTGAAGGGGAGCAGGGGAATTTGACACGATCATCGCTATCCCCCGCGATACGTGTCTGACAATGTCTTATGTCGGCGATGTGTGGGAGCGCCTTAGGAGACAGGTATGTCACGAGAGATCGAGCGAAAGTTCCGCGTGCAAGCGGATGATTGGCGCCCTCTAGCA
This sequence comes from Filomicrobium sp., assembly GCA_030665765.1. Lineage (GTDB taxonomy): Bacteria > Pseudomonadota > Alphaproteobacteria > Rhizobiales > Hyphomicrobiaceae > Filomicrobium. Next base: position 8,160 of record DAOUZE010000109.1, on the reverse strand, counting down.
ATGTCACGCCGATCGCTGAAACAGGTTTACCTATCGGTAACGGGAAACTGCAGTGTCCGCATTCGGATCGAACGTGGTGTGGGCGCGTGGCTTACTGTGAAGAATGGCGAGCATAGGTTAACGAGAAGCGAGTATGAATATCAAATTCCGGTTCCGGATGCAGAGGAGATGACCGCATTTGCAGTAGGCACCGTGATTGAGAAAGTCCGCCATGTTGTCTCCTTTGCTGATCTCAAATGGGAGGTCGACGAATTTCTAGATAAGAACGCAGGCCTAGTGATCGCGGAAGTGGAGCTGGAAACAGAAGACCAAGATTTCAAGATTCCAGACTGGGTCAGCGCGGAGGTCACCAATGACCGCCGCTTTTACAATGCGAGCCTTGCGGAGAGACCATATACGAGCTGGTAAGGCCCGGCTGAGACTTGCAGGAGTTGAGGACGACGTTCGGTCCAACGCGTCTGTGCGACTTAGGCCAGCGCGATAGCTGGGGTGCGTGCGCCTGGCTGACGCTTCCTCGTAAGATATGCCGATGGCCACGTAGAGGGGCGCACGACAAAAGAATTGTGCTGCCCGGAAAGTCTCTCTTACGCAATCATCTCAATTTGTCGCGGGCGTTCTGACGGGGAGCAGAAGAATTTGACTCGATCATCGCTATCCAACCGGCTCTGCCAAGATGGCGAAGTGCTAAATAATTTCGGCAATCCCCCGACCGTTTCTGCATGATGGCAGCCGCGACAATGTCGAAAACTTTTACTTTTGTCCTTCGATCAAGCTTGCCGCCTGCGAGAAGAAACAGCGACACGTATAAGCTCAGCTTGTCGAGCAGATGCGCTTCTGGCAGGTTAAGCCTTACATTAGCACCTTTTTGCCGGTCTATCAGCTCGTTGCCATGCTCTCGTGCATATCGTCCTGGCCTGGAGTGCCATGAACTATTGCAGCGTTCAGGATGGCTTGATGCGTGTGCGGTACCCATCTCCACTACCCTATGCAGTCGTAGCTACAAGAGCTTGACACATGCTCACGCATCTCCAAGAAAGTTTTGCTTGTTTTCCACTGTTGGTCGCGCCGCAACATTAGTGTCACCGTGATTGGGGGCTGGCCAATTGACGCCAAGCTGCGGCAGTTGACTGTTCTGACATCGCAATACTGCACCGTGACAGATGCCGCGGGCCACGGTTCATAACAGCCGCCACCAAGAGCAGTGATCTGTTGCCCCCGGTATTCGCTATAGGTGCGAATGGCTTACGCGAAGCTGGCCGCCCGGTACGCGGTGGTGAGATCCGACCCGACAGCCTGATGCAGCTCGATCGCGTGCAAAAGCTTCAAAATATCCTCGTCCGAATACCGCTTCCGGGCCATGCCAATCCCCCACAGCAGCTAACGAAATAATGGCTCAGTCTTTGGGGGGGCAAAGACAAGTACGAGAAACGTCGACTTCTCGCCCACAAGCAGACATTGCTCGGCGCCGGGCCAAGGTCTGCAACGGGCCACAAGCCGTCGTCACGCCACCAAATGTTGGGGCGTGACGATCAACTATCATTGTGCCTGCTAGTGCTTTACTCGATCAAGTAAGGCGAGGATCCGATCCGAAATCTTCAACCCATATTCTTCGAGTGCGAAATGACCGGTGTCGAGAATGTGGAACTCCAGGTCCTTCAGATCGCGCTTGTAGGGATGGGCACCTTGCTCGGGGAAAATGTGGTCGTTCTTGCCCCACATTAATAGCGTCGGCGGTTGATGTTTGCGGAACAACGCCTGCCATTTTGTATATTCCGGCACGTTGGTTCCGTAGTCCAGAAAGAGCTCAAGCTGGATTTCCTGATTGCCGGACCGATCGAGCAGATATTGAACATGCCAGTAGTTGTCAGGACTGATCAGATCAGGCCGTTTAGTGCCATGCGTAAACTGCCATTTGGTTGCTTTCAGGTTAAGGAAGCCGCGCAGCTTGTCGCCATTCGCCGGTGTCGGCTCGGCCCAGTATGCCTTGATCGGATCCCAGAACTTGCGCAGGCCTTCTTCATAAGCGTTGCCATTCTGGATGACAAATGCAGAGACACGCTTAGGGTCGGATGCGAACATGCGGTAGCCGACAGGTGCGCCATAGTCCATCAGGTAGACTGCATAACGGCCGACCTTTTTGCGATTCAAAAGCTCCGTCATCATGCGGGCTATGTTCGCAAACGAATACTCGAAGTCGTTCGCAGTCGGCATGTCTGACGCACCGAAGCCAGGATAGTCCGGGGCCAAGACGTGATAGCGTTTGGCGAGCCGCGGGATCAAATTCCTGAACATATGCGATGAGGTCGGGAAGCCATGCAGGAGCAGGATCGTTGGTTTTGTACGATCGCCAGCCTCACGATAGGCAATCTTTAGACCATCGATTTTTTCGCTGAGAAAGCGAACCTGTTCAACCGTATCGGTAGTTCCGGAACTTGCCGCCAGTACCGTTTGTGATTGCAGGAGTGGCAAGGCCAGACCCGTAGCGAGAGCCGCAGCGGAGATCATGGTTTTCAGTTTCGAAGACATTTCAATTTCCTTTCATCCACGGGGGGCGAGCTGACCATTTGTCTGGGGTCAGGAGTTGCGCTTGGACCGGTCGGTCTCAAGCAAAGCTTTGAGATCTCTGTTCTCAGCCGTCAGGAGCGCAATCTCTTCGCGCAATGGTGAGAGTTGAGGCTCGAATTCCTCCAGCGTCAGGCGCTGTGGGATGTGCTGCGGGCAGTTCCAGTCGTAGGCTTCGACCGTGATTATTATGGCGCGTTCAGGTCGCGCCCTGTATCCATCGACGTGCAACGCTGCGACAAGTTCGGGGTTGTCGGATACGTCAACGAGTTTCGCGCGACCCCAAACTTTCAAGCGACGCCGATTGGGATAGTCCATCAGGATCAGCGAGACCCGGTCGTTGCCAACGAGATTGCCAACGCTGAGATACTGGCGGTTGCCGCGAAAATCAGCGTAAGCGATTGTTCGGTCATCAAGGATTTTAACAAAGCCACTTGGCCCACCGCGAAACTGAACGTAAGGCCAGTCAGTTTCAGACACTGTCGCTTGATAGAAGCCGTCACGCGCGGTGATGAAATCGATCTCTCTATCACTCAGCCGATCGCTACGATCGGCTTCCGGTGCCAGGAGTTTTGCATACGCGTCAGCTGAACCCTGCGCGGTTTGTGTGGTGCGTACTGCTGGGGTAAATGCGATTTCTGAGAATGCCCGGGCCATGTTGTCCTCCTAACCGTTCAGTCTATTTCGGGTTCATGAGTTGGAAGATCGGTCATTCCACGCTAGGTATGAATTACCTAAAATTAAAACAATCTATTCCGGAATTCAGAACAATGGATCGCTTCAAGCAACTGGAAACGTTTGTCGCCGTTGCAGATGCAGGTGGCTTCAATGCTGCTGCGCGCAAACTCCAGATGTCACCACCGTCTGTGACACGCCTTATCGCCGATCTGGAGGAACGGATTGAAACGCGATTGTTCGTCCGAACAACACGACTGGTGGCACTCACCGAAGCAGGCGAGCGACTGCATCTGGATGCCGCTCAAATACTGGCAGACTTGGAGAATGCCGAAGCCTCGGCGACGGGTGCGCATGTCGTTCCGCAAGGCGTTCTGACAGTCACGGCTCCTCAGTTGTTCGGGCATCGCTTTATCGCGCCGATTGTTCGCGATTACCTGGATGTTTACCCGACTGTAACTGCGCATACATTGTTCGTAGATCGTATCGTCAACCTGATCGAGGAGGGGTTGGATGTGGCGCTGCGGATTGGCGAGCTTCCTGATTCCTCGCTAAAGGCTCTACGCGTTGGATCTCTGCGGCGTGTCACAGTCGCAAGCCCGGCGTACTTCAAAAGAAATCCACGCCCAAAGCATCCAAAAGACTTGATCAATCATAAAACGATTGCCCCCGTGGGCCTGAGCCCGATTCCGGCGTGGGAATTTGCGGCGAAAGGAAGAAGTCAAATTGCACACATAAAACCAGGCCTCAGCTGCAACACGATTGATGTTGCACTTGATGCTGCTTGTTCAGGATGGGGCATTACCCGCTTGCTGTCCTATCAGGTCGCCGATGCGGTTAAGTCGGGAGATCTTGTCGAAGTGCTGGGCAAGTTCGAAGATCGCAGAATGCCAATTCATCTAGTGCATTCGGAAGGGCATTTGACTGCAGCCAAAATTCGGACCTTCGTCGACTTCGCCGCAAAGGTGTTGCGCCAGCACGCAAAAAAACTCGAAGCTGTTTAAGCCAACTCATGCGAACAATGCACCGCACGAAGTCCGCTTTCGGGAGAAGGGCGGACAAACAGGATGCTGAACACAAAAACGGGCGTTGGTCAGCGCTGACTACCCTTCGCCAAAGCTCTTTAGGTTCTTGGCCATCTCGCGTGATAGTGCAGGTGCCTGGCACAGAACCGCTCGATCTGATTGATGCTGGTGCAAGCGTTCTTTGCAAGGTTCCTTCTCGGGGAGCAATATTAAGGAACGCGTGGCGCGGCCTAGAGGCTGGCGCAACTACCATCCGACCTTGGGTCGGTCGCGGCTCTGATAACACCATCAGGTCCGATCGAGACCATTCCAGCATGGCCCATCTTGTCCTCGTAGGCGTCGACCACCTGAACGTCGTGCCCGGCGCTTCGGAGCTGTTCCACGATCCGGCTGTCGAAGCGGTTTTCCAGTTTCAAGTTTGTTGAGGTCTCGCCCCAAGTGCGCCCTAGCAGCCACCGAGGAGCTGTAACGGCTTCCTGCATGTCCTGGCCGAAGAAGACGTGCCGGCTGAAGATCGCGGATTGTGTCTGCGGTTGTCCTTCGCCACCCATCGTCCCGTAAGCGAGGTTGGTGCCATCGTCGAGGCGGGCCATCGCCGGGTTGAGCGTGTGGAAGGGAAGGCGTCCAGGTGCTAGTTCGTTGGGGCCCGGTCCAAGGGTGAAGCTGGCGCCTCGGTTCTGCCAGAGGATACCAGTTTGCGGCACGACCAAGCCGGAGCCGAACTCCCAAAATATGCTTTGGATATAGCTGACGACGTTGCCGTCGCGATCTACCGCGCCCATCCAAATCGTGTCTCCGGGTTTGGCAGGAGGGGGCCAAGGTGCCGCGGACTTCATGTCGATTACGGCGGCTTCCTTGGCGATCATTTCGTTGGAGAGCCAACTCTTCCATTGATCTCCCATCTGGACGGGATCTCCGACATGCGCGTTGCGAAGCAGGAATGCGCGCTTCGTCGCCTCCACCAGTGCATGGACGTGCTCAAATCCTTCCGCCTGTTGGATATCCATGGCCTCGAAAATCTTAAGGATCATCAACGAGGAAATGCCCTGCGTGGGCGGCGGCATATTATAGAGATGGCCAGACTTGAACCGCGTTTGTGCTGGAGCGACCCGTCTTGGTTGATAGGCTTCCAAGTCGTTCAACCGCAGCGGGCTGCCCGCCGACTCCAAACCTGCAGCAAGTGCTCGGGCAAGATCCCCGCGATAGAAATCATCGAGGCCTGTTGCAGCGAGACGTTTTAGGCTCTCAGCAAGTGCCTTTTGAGACAGTATGCCTCCTTCAATGGGCGGTCCACCGGCAGCGAAGGTCTCTGTGAAGCCTGGGGCCGCGTGCAATTCCTCCCACTTCTCTCTCGTCAGTCGGGCTTGTGAGCTAGAGACAGGGAACCCTTCCAGGGCGTAATGAATGGCAGGCTCGAGAAGCCTCGATAGAGGAACGCCACCGCCAGTTGCTTCAGCGAGCCTTTTGGCTTCGGACCAGCCGCCGACCGCGCCGGCGACTGTCAGGGCCGCGCGTGGTCCCCGTGTCGGAATCGAGGTATCGCCGTGAGACATGTAGAACGTGCGGTCGGCCATGCCCGCTGCCGGTCCGCAGGCTTGAATTCCAACCGGTGGTTCGCCAGAACGCGAAACAAGCCAGAAGCCGTCGCCACCAATTCCATTCATGTGTGGGTAGACAACTGCAATCGCGGCGGCTGAAGCGATCATGGCTTCGATGGCGTTGCCGCCTTCGCGGAGTACACTGGCGCCTGCCTCGGCCGCCAGGTGATGGGGTGCGGTCACCATACCGCCAAGGCACGTGCGGGTACGTAGCATGTTCCGTCTCCATGTATCGTCGAGCTCTAACGGCTTGCGGCTTCGATCATCACCAACGGCGCCATGGCGACACAGAACATTAGCAAACTCGATGAGCTGGCCGTCACCCTATTGGGACACCGAGATTGCCAAAGGTCGGCAAGTGGCCCATCCCTGACTTGAGCCCGCCGCTGGGCGACATGTCTACCATCAGCGACCATGAGACAGGTTGAAAATTTTTCCGAATGGAGGATTTCCCGTTCATCGTATTTCCAAGAAGGGAGACGATGAGCGACAGGAACAACCTGCCACGGACATACCTCACGTGCTCTAAGGTTGTGCCCTAGTTGGTTTCCGCTAGTGGCACTTGGCGGGCGCCAGCGACGGCTGCTTTACGTCTGGTATTGAGGACAAACCGGAAGCGGGCAACTCCAGCGCCAAAGTTGGCTCTTGACCCGTTGCTGAAGGCTATCTGCAGTCGGCTTACAGATTGTTGAATTCGGTTCGCACGGGCACAGTGTCATAGATAATCGTGACCGCGGCGAACCTACTGTCCTCGGTCAGCTCGAAGACATCTACGACCTCGATTGTCGACGGCTCCCCATATCCAACCGTGCGTTTGTAGTCGACGTGAACTGTGGCTCGAGACCAGTCCGAGGCACCTGCGAAAATTGTCCTGAGCACCATCGAGCGACAGCCGGTCACCCGCATGACGTACGGATATAAGTTCTCGTCTGGTTGCGTTGCAGAGATTGGCGATGTGGTCATCGCCTCATCGGCGAAATTTGCGAGGACTGCCCCTAGATCAACGCTTCTCTAGAGTGTCTCTGGCACTGGCGGACTCAGGGTAAGGACCTGATCTGGACGGATGTGACTGCACTCTTTAAAAACAAGCTCTTCCACCGCCCCTCACGATTGCTTGCATCGGCCGTCGGGGGGAACCGCAGACCCGGGAGGGTCGGGAACGTTGCGAAACGAGGCATCGATGCGTGGATGGCAGCGCAAGCCGCATTGGCGAAAGCGCTGCGAAGCTAGCAACCCGACGTCCTCTCTGTAACGCATGTAACAGACATGATCCTGCGCGCGGTGCACTGCTCAATCATCGAAAATTAAGTTGGAGAGAAACGATGAATGAGAGCTATTACGCTGGCCGCCACAAGTACGACACGTATATTTCCCTGGATTTCCCGCCCATGAAAATCGGTAATACCGATATTTCTCAAAACGCGCCTGCCATTCGCCCTCTGACGCCAAAAATGGGAGCCAGCTCGACGGTCAGCAACAACCACGGAGCCCAACCCGATGCGGGGAACGGGTTCTAAAATCCAGTATAAGCAGGCACATTCAGGGGCGGTGATAGATTGGTTGGGAACAGGCAAACCTATCCACTAGGAGGACCCTAGATCGAAGCGGCGATCGAAGCCGGAATTACTTGATGCGCTATTTAAGCCTGGCCAAGCTGCGGCATCATTCAACCAACGCGGTCCAGCGCTGTCACTGGTCAATAACAGATGCGATTTTGCCAAAAATAGGAAGTTTACGAATCTGAACTTGGGAATCGATGAGTCCCTAACGCAGTTTCGGTTTTGCTGTGTTTGCCTAGTCAGATGCCAGGGTCCTTTAAACAGGCTACTGGCGCTAGCCAGGAATGGTGACCTGCGCCGTAGTGCCAGTCATCGTCTCCCTATTCGGAACTACGATGAACGGGAAAGTCTCTCTTCCGAAATCAGCTCAATCTGTCCCGTGAGTGCTGACTGGAAACACGCAAAGTCAAATCTGTTACAGTGACATAGGTTTCAAAGCTGAGATTTCGGTCGCGTTCCAGGCGCAAGGGGCCAACCAAAATCTGCGGTTTTTCAGTACGCTAAGGCTGGTGGAGCCGAGGGGAATCGAACCCCTGACCTCCGCAGTGCGATTGCGGCGCTCTCCCATCTGAGCTACGGCCCCATTTGGAGCTGGAGATGTAGTGAATAGCCGAAGAGAATGTCAAGGAATCGGAGCGGCCGGCGGGCAAGGGTCCCGGTCGCGCACTTGCCGTCGGCGCGGCGCGAGGCTACACGTCGCAATGGATCCTCTTCTTCAAAGCGGGGCGCGATGGGCAACCT
>DAOUZE010000032.1 GCA_030665765.1 Filomicrobium sp. | reverse complement strand
CCATTAATTCCCCACATCTGACAATCTGTTGATTATTCACTTTGATCTCCCTTTTGCATTGATCAGCTGTAGATAATTAAAGAGCAAAACATCATTCTACCAGATGAAGAATTATAAGCGGTGAATTATTTTAGAAAGTTGAGTTTTTCGTCAATCAATGCGTACTTCAGTACATTATTTTTACAGAATACCTCGTAGCTTGCTACGTGGGTTCCGAGCTTTAACAAAATCTGTACCCGTAGGGGCAAAATTCCGTAATACTCCGTACGCTTGCGGCGGAGATAGGAATTTTGAAGATTTTGATAGTTTATTGTGCTGGCAACGAAACGAATTGAGCCGGAAGTAAAGTAATTTTCGTTGAACAACAATCAATTTTCCATCCTTACTGCACTGACGTATTGACATAAAATAATTCTGTTGCTATACTTTTATCAGGTTTGAAGCGTTGTTTTGAATAATGAAACAAGTTTTCTGGCCTAGCTTCAATCTCAAAGAATCATGAAATTTTATTTTTTATGGATAAAGATCACGACCTTCCTATTCTAAACAAGTCGGTCGATAAGGCTTTCGCTATCCTGGAATTCTTGGCTAATGCTGATTCCCCTAAAGAATTGGTTTCAATTTCTAATGCCCTCAAGATGAACAAGAGCACAACTTATCGGTTCCTGACCACCCTAGAAAGTCTGGGATATGTTGTTCAAGATCGTGAAAACAATCGTTATGCTCTGGGATCCAAGATAGTATGGCTGGCATCCAGATTCCTTAAGGCAATCGATTTACTTACAATCGCACGACCAGTGCTGACGCAGCTTCGCGAAGAAACCGGTGAGACTATTCACCTTGCCATTTTGGATCATTTCGAAGTTGTTTATATCGATAAATTAGATGGCAAATCCTATGTGCGTATGGCGTCCAGTGTAGGAAATCGTATGGCCGTCCATTCTACGAGTCTGGGTAAAGCCTTATTGGCATATATGCCGGAAGATGTCTGGCAGAGTTATGTAGAGAAAGTGGGGCTTGGACGACGCACATCAAATACCATTACAGATCCTGCTGTTTTTTTTCAAGAGCTGCGACTTATCCGTGAGCGTAATTATTCGATCGATAACTCTGAGAACGAAGATGGAATTCGTTGTGTTGCCGTGCCAATTCGTGACCAAACGGGCAAGGTTGTTGCAGCGATCAGCATTACCGGTTGGACGATCACAATGACACCCGACCGCGATCTGGAGCTGGCGACAATTGGACTGAAATATGCCAGCATACTCTCTGCAAAACTAGGTTTTTTGCAGAAGGAACTGGTTAATATCTGAGACAGAAATGTGTAATCGGAACTTCGTATCCATTGACCTTGTATTTGCTAGTCGGTTGGAAGGAACGCTAAAGAGTAGACTGCTAGCATTCACCCGCGTATTGCGAATTACCACTGCGATTCTAGGAAGGCGCTCATCGGGTATGGGCGCAGTTATTCAAGCATAGACAATCGCATTGCACAAAATTACCGACCGAAAGGAGGTGAGGTTTACCCAAACGACTCGTTGAAGCAAGCTAATGCTTCCCCATTTTTCAAGTATCGGACTGTAAGAGGAGAAAGTGAAAATGAAAAAGCTTATGTTCCTGATCAGCCTCGTGCTGATCGCTAGTTTTATGTTAGCCGCCTGTGGGCCTAGCGCCGCTCCTGCGACTTCCGCTCCTGCGACTTCCGCTCCTGCGGCTGACATCGATGTCACAACGGCGATGGCGGATCCGACGAACCTGTTCCCGAACGGGATTGGAGAGGTCACCTGCGAGGGCGTCAACCTGATCGTGGCGACCCAGACAGGACCTCAAATCGCCAGTCCCATGGAGAACCTCTGGAAGGAGTGGGGTGCCAAGACGGGCGGCACGGTTGAAGTCCAGACCTTCCCGTTTGGTGATCTGTTTGCAAAGATCCAGACCGGCTATGTGAGTGGCGCCAGCCCGTTCGACATCATCGTCTACGCTTCGGACTGGGCGGGCGACCTCATGGGCGCCGGTTATCTACTGGAAGTCCCACAGATAAATCAGGACATGATGGGCTACGAGTACCTTATTCCGATCTACCGCGATCGGATTCTGTCATGGGGCGGCACGGTCTATGCCACTCCGTATGATGGCGATGCGCACAACACGTACCTGCGCAAAGACCTGTTGACAGACCCGAAGAACCAGGCCGATTTCAAAGCGAAGTATGGCTATGATCTGCCGGTGCCGATCAAGACGTGGACGCAGTATTACGAAATAGCCGAGTTCTTCAACGGCATGGAGATTGACGGAACGACGATTTATGGCGCAGGGACGGCGTTCAAGCGCCAGGCCCAGTCTTACTGGACCTATCTCGGCGTCGCCGCACCGTTCGCCAAGTCGCCGAACGATCCGTCGTACTTCTTTGACCCGGACACGATGGAGCCGCGGATCAACAACCCGGGGTTCGTGGCGGGGCTGGATTTCTACACCTCGCTGGTAAATGTGGGGCCGCCGGACGTCCTGAACTGGGACGTGGGTGACATTCGCGCCAACTTCCCGGCGGGCAAGTTGGCGCTGGGGATTGACTGGGGCGATGTAGGTCCGTTATCGGCCGATCCCAGCTCGTCGGTTGTGACCGACGGCTGGAGTGCCCAGGCCCACCCGGGCGTGGATAGGTATTACGATTCGATAGCCGGGCAGTGGGTTGAGGCGTATAATCAGGCACCGTTCCATGCGTTCGGCGGCTGGGTCGGCAGCGTCTCCAAGACGACAAAGAACGCGGACTGTGCGTTTGACTTTCTGTCGTTCATGGGCAGCCAGAACATGAGCCAACTGCTGGTGGTGACGGGCGGCTCGGGTGTGAACCCGCACTTCTACAGCGACATGAACAATCCGGATCCGTGGATCAAGAGCGGGATGAGCTCGTCGCAGGCGACGGAATACCTGGACGCAATTCGGAGCACCATCAGCGATCCAAATGCGGTGGTGGACCTTCGCATCCCGGGCGCGGCCGAGTACTTTGATGCGTTGGACACGCAACTGGCGCGAGCCGTCGCAGGCGAAGCGACTTCACAGGAGGCTTTGGACCAGGTGGCGAAGGATTGGAATGCAATCACCGACCGACTCGGCAGGGACCAACAAAAGGCGCTCTATCATCAAATGCTGGGACTACCGTAGATCGCTGGTAGTTAATCTGACAGTGCCACGCTCCGCATCGGTGCATAACAAAGGGACCCCCGTTCCGAGTTGGTTTTTCGCTTCAAAAGCCGGATGCGGCGCTGTTAGAGAAATTTAGTCATCGGTAGTCAGTAGTTGATGCGACAATCAGGCTACTGGCTACCGATTTTTCGATGAGGAGAGCACACAACAAGCAACTCGTCGGATTTCTCAATCAGACAACCGCCGACCAAGCGTTGGCGAAATAAGAAGATGTCTATGAAAAATACGGAGGATTCGATGGGCGATTCCGCGCCTCGCATGATCACGGTCGAGGAATCGCCGACGACGAAAAAGGATCGCAGAGTCAGCTATGCGTTTCTAATGCCGACCGTTATTCTGATTTTAATCTTGTCTATCTTCCCCCTGCTCTTTTCGCTGGCGTTGTCGTTTGCGAGCTGGGACCTGTCCCGGCTGGAGGGGGGCGTGCGCTTTATCGGTTTGCAGAATTTTGCGACCCTGATTTCCGATACGCGCTTTTGGGATACGGCGAAGAATACGGTGTACTTTGTCGGTGGCGCGGTCGCCCTGCAATACCTCCTCGGCTTTTGCTTGGCCATGCTCCTCAACCAGGAGATTCGTTTCCGCCGCTTTTTCCGCGTCGTTTTCCTGATGCCGATGATGCTGACCCCGGCGGCGGTCGGTTATCTCGGGCGCATGTTGTTCAATGAATCGATGGGCCCGATCAACGATATAATCAAACACCTCGGCCTGCCGATTGTCCCCTGGTTGAGCAATTCGAAGATGGCGATGCCTACTCTGATCTTGCTAGATACGTGGGAGTGGGTGCCGTTCATGACCATTGTCCTGCTCGCGGGGTTACAGTCGCTACCGCCGGAGGTGTTTGAAAGCGCGACCGTCGATGGGGCGAGCGACTGGCAGAAGCTGCGGTACATCACCTTTCCGATGCTCGTGCCGGTTTCGATCACGGTCATCCTGATCCGGGCGCTGGAAGCATTCAAGCTTTTCGACATTGTGGTGGTCATGACCGGCGGCGGCCCGGGCACGGCGACGGAAACTGTGACGATGTATGCCTACACCGTGGGCATGAGGAGCGGCAACCTGGGCTATTCCTCTGCCATAGCCTATTCCCTGCTGGTCATGGTCATCTTGTTTGCTACGATCTTTTTGAATTCTCTGCGCGGTCGCGCTGCTGCAGCGGAAGGATGAGGTGGAATGATGCAACTCACAATGCGACAGACCAAAAAGGCCAAGTCCTTCATCACGCACTTTTTACTTGGGCTCTGGGCACTTGTCTGCCTCGCTCCCATCTACTGGGTGCTCATCACATCGTTCAAGCTCCCGATTGCGGTGTTTCAGGGGCCCAAATATTTTCCGTGGATTGACTTCAAGCCCACGCTCGACGCGTGGAATTTTCTCCTGATCGGCCCAACCTCGGCTGCTGTGTACCGCAGTTGGGCCAACAGCGCGATCCTGGCAACGACTAGCGCCGCTATCGCCGTCATAATCGGCGGGATGGCCGGCTATGCGCTGACGCGGTTCCGCTTTTACTGGCCTGGGCTGAAATGGAAGAACACCAACATTTCCTTTTTCATCATTTCCCAGCGCATGCTGCCTGCGGTCGTGATAATTCTGCCCTTCATGATCATGTATCGCATCTTTGGACTCATTGACACGCATCTGGGGATGATCTTGGCTTACACCGTGTTTAACCTGCCGTTCGCGGTCTGGATCCTGCGCGACTTTTTTGCCGGCCTGCCGGTGGACCTCGAAGAAAGTGCGCTGATTGATGGCGCGAACCGCTTCCAGGCGTTCCGCATGATCGTACTGCCGTTAGCCGCACCTGGGTTGATTGCGACCTTCCTGTTCTGCCTGGTATTCACGTGGAACGACTATCTCTTTGCGCTGATGCTGACCTTTAGCAAAGCCAGCACGCTACCCATGTTCATCGCCGGGGAGGGGACGCAGTCGTATGGCCCGCAGTGGTGGTATCTCTCTGCGCTTTCTCTGCTCTCGATTGCGCCGATGATTCTCATCAGCTTGCTCGTTGAGCGGTATATCAGGCGCGGCTTGGTAGTGGGCGCGATCAAGTAGAGGACGCATTGGAGGCACCCTAATGGATTACCGATTTGTGGGACGAACCGGCGTCAAGGTTTCGGAGATTATGCTCGGCTGCCAGACCTTTGGCTGGAGTGCCGATGAGCCGACGGCGCACGCGCTCGCCGACTGCTTTGTCGACGCGGGCGGCAATTTTTTCGATACCTCGAATACTTACAATGAGGGCGAGTCCGAGAGGATTCTCGGAACCTGGCTCAAGAGCCGGGGAAACCGGCATCGCTTTGTGATTGCCAGTAAGGTCTTTTTCCCTGCGGACGACAAGGGGCCGAACGATCACGGGCTGACGCGCAAGCACATTATGGACCAGATCGACCGAAGCCTGAAGCGCTTGCAGACGGATTATATTGACATTTACCAGACGCACTGCTGGGATGCGTCGACGCCGCTGGACGAGACGCTGCGCGCGATGGACGATTTGGTGACCGCTGGCAAGATCCGCTATATCGGCGCGTCGAACTGGACCGCCTCGCAATTGGTCCGGGCGAACATGCTCGCCGAGAAGCACCACTGGGCGCGCATCGACTGTTTGCAGCCGGAATACAGCCTGCTCATCCGGAGCCCGGAATGGGAACTGCTGCCGGTCTGCCGTGAGGAGGGCATCGGGGTCATTGCCTGGTCGCCGCTCGCGGGTGGGTGGTTGAGCGGCAAGTATCGCCGTGACCAGCTGCCACCGCCAGATAGCCGAGTGGGACGGGCCGACCGTTGGGATGATCTACCCGAGCAACGCGAGAGCGAGATCACCTGGCAGATCATTGATGCCTTGATTGAAGTAAGCGGTGCGTGCGGTAATTCGCCAAGCCAGGTCGCGCTAAACTGGCTGCTGCAGCAACCCGGCGTGACCGCGCCGGTCATCGGCGCGCGCACGCTGGCGCAACTGGAAGACAACTTGGGGAGTGTGGGCTGGTCGCTGAACGCGGAGCAAATGGCGAAACTCAACGCGGCGAGCGACATTCCGCTCCCTTCGCCTTACAATTTCATCGCGAGATACACACGCCAACGCGCGTGAGAGGTGACCGATGCGAGCACTTTGGGGCAAAGCGCCCTTTCAGTTTGACTTGCGCGAGGTACCAACGCCCACACCCAACGTGGGTGAAGTACTGGTGCGGGTTACCGGGTGTGGAATCTGCGGCACTGATCTGCACTTCCTGCGCGTGATGAATCACGAGTGGACGCCACTGGGTCACGAACTCTCTGGTTGCGTTGAGGAGGTCGGCGCGGGCGTCAGCCGTTTGCAATCGGGCGATTCAGTCATCATCGAGAACAATAGCAGCTGCAATGTTTGCGATGCGTGCAAGAACGGCGAAAGCCGTTACTGCCGCGACATCTGGACATATATGAACGATCAAGCCGGGATAGGCGATTACGTGTGTGTCCCGGAAATATCCTTACAAAAATATAGCAACCTCACATCACGCCAAGCCTGCCTGGCAGAACCGCTTACTGTAGCGATCGATGTGACGCTGCGCGCTGACATTCCGCTCAACGGCGAGGTCGCAATCTGGGGCGCAGGTCCCATCGGGATCATGGCTTGCCAAATCGCGAAGTTGCGCGGAGCGCGGCGCGTGTTTCTCGTCGGCTCGCCGCGCGACAACCCACGCAACCGTTTCCGACTTGAGCTCGCCCACGAGTATGGCGCGGACTTGACGATCAGCGGAGATGAGGATGCCGTGGACGAAATCATGCGCGCCACCGGTGATGGTGTGGACAGGGTATTGGTGACCGCTCCACCTAATGCAATTCCTGAGGCGCTGCGCGTTTGTCGCTTTGGCGGCATCGTTGCCTTGATTGGCCTGGAAGAGAGGGCAGGCGAGACGGTCATGCTGGATATCAATGCATTCCATTTTCAGAAACTTCAGTTGCGCGCATCGCATGCGATCCCTAATCATTATTTTCCCATTGCGCTTGACCTACTTGCGCGGCGCGTTATAAATACGGACCGGTTGATCACTCACACCTTCCACTTAAATGATTTTCAACGCGCCTTCGAAACCGCGACCGAGCCGGACGAACGCGTCGGCAAGGTGATGATCGAACCTTAGTCATCCACTTCAAGGCTGATTCATGAAACAGCATCCCTTCACTTTCTCCATTTCGGTTCCTGATGAGACCCTGTCCGAATATGATAATCACATCGTTCGCCGCCTGTCTGCGATGGTAGGACAGTATCAGGACGCGCAGGCATTTACAGCGATGCTAAGCCAGGATCCGGTGCTCTACGAGGTATATGAAATCAAGCGTCCCGAATCTGAGGGCGAGCTGATGAACGGCATCTCAATTGTTCACCCGGGCAAGGTCGGTGAAGAGTACTTTATGACCAAGGGACATTTTCACACGGTGCTCGACACCGCTGAAGTGTATTATTGTTTGAAAGGAGAAGGCATGATGGTGATGGAAACTCCAGAAGGCGAGTGGTCGATCGAAGAATTGCACCCTGGTTGCGTGCTCTACGTGCCGCCACGCTGGGCGCATCGTTCCGTCAACACCGGTCAACTGGTTAACCTCGTCACGTTCTTCATATACCCGGGAAACGCGGGACACGATTACGGGACGATTGAGCAGCAAGGCTTTCGCAAATTAGTTGTGGAACGCGACGGGCGCGTGCAGGTCATAGACAATCCACGCTGGCATCCAAAAGAAAGGTAGGTAGGCGATTCGCAATCTCAAATCATGTCGAGTCCTCGTGACCCCGACATCCTACGGGAAGAATGATCCGCGACTACACAGCGAGATAGAAGCCGCAGTCGGTCAAGTGATCTACAATCCTTTTGAACGTCCGCTCACCTCGTCGGAGGTGGGCGCTCTATTGCCTGGATGCGACGGGTACATCGCTGGCTTAGATTACATCGACCGAGCAGCGATAGATAGGGCTGACCAGCTCAAGGTCATTGCCCGTTATGGTATTGGTGTGGATCGGATCGACCTGGCAGCCGCAGCCGAAAAATCGATTGTCGTCACAAACACACCCTTTGCCAACGCGGTCTCGGTGGCTGAGCTGACAATTGGCATGATTCTTTCGCTTGCGCGCTCGATCCCAGCCCTCACGGCAGATACTCGCACAGGGGGCTGGTCGCGCATAGCTGGTATCACGCTTGAAGGGAAAACGGTCGGGCTGGTCGGCCTAGGCTCCGTTGGAAAGCAAGTAGCGTTACGACTGCGCGCTTTCGATTGTACCCTGCTTGCATACGATCCCGCGGCGGATGCGGATTTTGCCGCTGCAAATCGAATCGAATTGGTGGCTCTCGAGGATGTGATCTCCCAGGCCGATTTTCTGTCGCTACACTGTTCACTCCTCCCGGTGACTCGCGGTATGGTGAATGCGTCGTTTCTCGCACAAGTCAAGCCTGGCGCGTATCTCATCAACACTGCGCGCGGTGAGCTCATCGATGAGGCTGCTCTGATTGAAGCCTTGCAAAACGGGCACTTGCGTGGTGCGGCGCTGGACGCGTTCGCTCAGGAGCCGCCGGGGAAGGACAATCCTCTCTTGGCACTGCCTCAGGTGATTGCGACGCCACACAGCGGCGCGCATACCGATGGTGCGATGAACGCGATGGGATGGGGGGCGTTACACGATTGTTTGGCTGTCCTGCGAGGCGAAGAACCGGAATACCCAATCAATCTGATATAGTAATATAAGGAGCATCCATTCATGTTAGAAAATGTTGCACAATACCAATTCGTCGCCAAACCGCAACCTACTTTTTATTTCATTGGCGTCACGACGACCAAATCGTCCATCATGAAGATCTTTCCGCTGTGGACAAGAGAACTGGGGCACCCCGAAATTGTAATAGAAGGTGTAGACCTGAAATTGCACGACACGGTCGAGGCGTACCGGCAGGCGGTCGCGCAAATCAAGTATGATCCCAACTCGCTCGGTGCGCTCGTCACTGCCCACAAGATCAGTCTTTACGAAGCTGTACATGACCTGTTTGATTATCTCGATCCATATGCGCAAATCTGCGGCGAGGTTTCAAGCATATCGAAACGGGATGGCACGGTCGAAGGGCACGCTAAGGATCCTATCAGCTCGGGTCTGAGTCTGGACGCGATCCTGGGTGACAATTATTTTGCCCACACTGACGGCGAGATCCTTTCGTTTGGTCCGGGCGGCTCGACAACCGCAATTGCTCTCCACCTCATCAACAAATCGAAATTGGACGATCGCCCGCGCCGTTTCGTTGTGGTTGGTCGCTCCGCCCGCAGCATCGAGCGGTTGGAGCGGACTCTAGCCAGCCAGAAGACGAATATTGTCTTTGAGTACATTCTGAATGACGACCCGCAACGCAATGATGCGATCATGAAGCAAATGCCGCCAGCGAGCATCATTATTAATGCGACGGGGATGGGAAAAGACCTGCCGGGATCGCCCATTACCGATCAGGGCATCTTTCCGGAGAACGCCATCGCGTGGGAATTGAATTATCGTGGGAAGCTTGGCTTTATGCATCAGGCGCGCGCTCAAAGCGAGGCGCGCCAGGTTCGCGTCGAAGATGGATGGCTGTACTTTCTGCATGGCTGGACGCAAGTGATCGCTCAAGTCTATCAACTGGAAATTGTAGGTGATCTGTTTGATCGCCTCGCCGCGATCGCGGGAGGGATTGCCCGATGAAACGTTTCATCCTCGCACATGATCTGGGCACCACCGGCAATAAAGCCACTTTATTTGACGACGAGGGATCGTTGGTGGCAAGCACATTCAGCGGCTATGAAACCGCGCATCCGCAACCGACCTGGGCGGAACAAAATCCGGAAGATTGGTGGCGTGCGGTAATCAACGCGACTCGCGAATTGCTGAGCAAATCACGCATCGCACCGCAGGATATTGCGGTCATCGCTTTCAGCGGACAAATGATGGGATGCTTACCGGTTGATGAGCGAGGCAAGCCTCTCCGTCCCTGTATCATATGGGCGGATCAGCGCGCAGTTGCTCAGGCCAAGCGGCTTGACGAACGAGTCGGCGAAGAACGGATCTATCGTATCACCGGTCATCGCATCAGTCCAACTTACAGCGCGTCCAAAATCGCGTGGGTGCGCGATAACGAAACAGAGGTTTTTAAGCGAGCGCATAAATTCTTGCACGTTAAGGACTACATTGCCTATTGCATGACCGGTGCATTCGTAACAGACCGCTCGGACGCGAGCGGAATGAACCTCTATTCTCTGGAAGGAGGCACGTGGTCGGATGAGATTCTGAAGGCGATTGATCTCGACCCACTCTTATTGCCGGAGATTCACAATTCGACCGATGTAATCGGCGAACTTACGAAGGAAGCTGCCGAACAATTGGGGCTAACAACTGGAACTCCAGTCGTTATTGGGGGCGGGGATGGCGCAAGCGCAGCGGTGGGCGCGGGAGCTGTGATGGAAGGCCCTGCATACAACTACATAGGCTCTTCCTCCTGGATTTCCTTCGCCGCGCCGCGCCCGATTTACGACCCGGGTCGCCGCATTTTCAATTGGGCGCACATGGTTCCGAATATGTTCGCACCGTGCGGCACGATGCAAGCCGCGGGCGGGTCGTATCAATGGTTGCGTCGTCAGGTATGTTGGATTGAAGGTCGCGAAGCGGACGAGACCGGCGAAGATATTTACGAGATCATGAATCGCCGCGCAGCTGAAAGCATACCTGGCGCGCATGGGTTGCTTTTTCTGCCCTACCTCCAGGGTGAGCGGAGCCCGCATTGGAATCCAAAAGCACGCGGAGGGTTTGTCGGCTTACAGGTCACGCACACGCGTGCTGATTTGATCCGCGCTACGCTCGAAGGCATCAGCATGAATTTGCGGACCATACTGCAATCGTTCCTCGATGCAAACGCACACATCGATGAGGTGATCTTGATTGGAGGTGGCGCGAAGGGAGCGCTATGGCGGCAGATCCTCGCAGATGTATTTGGTCGCCCAGCGTTGCGCCCGCGCCTGCTCGACGAAGCGACCTCGCTGGGAGCGGCGATTGCCGGCGGCGTCGGTGTAGGGCTTTTCCACGACTTCTCTATCGTCAAGCAGTGTACCGAAATTGTAGACCGGCATGTACCCAATCCGGAAGCGCGAGCGGTTTATGATCAGCTCTATCCGATCTTCCTCAAAAGCTATAACGCCTTGGTTCCCGTCTTCGACCAGTTACATGAAGTTAGTTCACTATGATCTTATAGGCCTGCGATTTTTGAAACCCGTCAGGCTTGTCCAATCTATTATCACAGGAGGTTCCCATGCCTAAGTATGGTGCTCATGCATTTGTCTGGGTCGACGAGTGGACAACTGAAAAAGGCAACCACGCGATTGAAATGGCAAACCAACAAGGGTACGATTTTATTGAGATTCCATTGCTTAAGCCGCACAAGTTTGACTCGGCAGTGCACAAAAAGGCGCTGGCGCGCGCTGGCATATACGCGACCGCCTCGCTCGTGTTGCCAGATGACGCTCATATGCCCGCCCAGCCTAAGCGGGCAAAGGAATTTCTGACCCTCGCGCTCGATAAGCTTGAAGCCCTCGACGGTGACTATCTATGTGGGTGCATCGCCTATGCGCTTGGTCTGTTCACTGGCGCGCCGCCAACTGAGGCGGAACGGCAAACGGTTATCGAAGTGTTGGGTGAAGTGGCGGCAGACGCGAAAAAGCGCGGCATTACATTGGGACTGGAAGCGGTTAGTCGCCACGAAGGTTACATGTACAACGCGCTTGTGGATGCCCGTGCGACGATCCTCGCGATTGGAGCGGACAACATCCAACTCCACGCCGATACATGTCACATGAATATTGAAGAGGAAGGATATTACAAGCCGCTCGTTGAGTGTGCGGATGTGCTCGGCTACATTCACATCAGCGAGAGCCATCGCGGGCGATTGGGTACCGGTACAATCAACTGGGACGAGGTGTTTCGCGGACTGACGGACGCTCATTATAAGGGACCATTAGTGCTGGAGGCGTTTACTTCAATCAACCCGGAGCTGATTTCATCGACCCGCTTGTGGCGGCCACCCAAAGACGCCCCAGATCTGATCGCAAGCGAAGGGCTCGTTTTCATGCAACAAGCTGCCAGGCGCGTCGGGCTGCCCTGATCTAATGAGGATGAACCGCAATCGGTGCGCAAGATGGCAGTCGAGGCGGCGTTCAGCGCTGTAGCCAGGTCAGAGCAATAAATTGAGTAAATGGTGCCGGATAAAAATAGGAAGGAAGTTATTCGCTCCGTGCGCGGCGACATCCAACCTGCAGAGCTCGGCAGGACAAATGTCCATGAGCATTTGCTAATGCGATCGCCACTCCTGCGCGGAGAAGAGTTGGACGACCTCGAGAGGTCAGCTGCCGAGGCCAGCGAAATGCACAATGCCGGGATCGACGCCCTTGTTGAACTGACTCCGATTGGATTGGGTAGGGATCCTCGCGGGATTGTCAAAATCGCCGAACTCAGCGGGCTCCAGATCGTCCTCACCACCGGTATTCATCAGCAAGCGCACTATTCGCCGGAGCACTGGATTTATCGAATTGGTACAGATAAGCTGGCTGGATTATTCATCCGCGACATCAATGAAGGTTGCGATGGCGCAGACTATGGCGGACCCAGCGAACAGCCAACTACCATTCGCGCCGGCGTCATCAAGGTCGGTGCCGGGTACTGGCGGATTACGCCGCTGGAACGTCGCGTGTTTGGGGCAGCGGGCAAGACGCACCGGCAAACTGGCGCACCAATCGTCTGTTACCTGGAAATGGGCAACGCAGCCTGGGAAGTGTTGGATATTCTGAAGGCAGGAGGTGTGATGCCGCAGTGTGTCATGCTCTCACACATCGACCGCAATCCGGACCCGGGTCTACATGTAGAGCTAGCCGCCGCGGGCGCGTACATTGGCTATGATGGGATGGCGCGCTCCAAGTATTGGCCCGATTCGACCATACTGGATTGTCTGCTCCAGGTCGCGTCACGCGGTGGCGCAGAGCGCATTGTGCTCGGAGGGGATGTCGCACGGCGATCTTCGTTTTGCGCGTACGGCGGCATGCCGTGGATGGCCTACCTGCCTGAGAGATTCGTGCCGCGGTTGCGGGAAAGCGGGGGCGACGAACTCGTGCAACAGATTCTCGTCACCAATCCGGCGCGTTATTTGGCATTTTCGCCAAATGCAATTTAAGTATCCTTTTTATAGCTAGATGGAGGATCCACTATGGCACATTTTTCAAGACTAGAGGTACTAAACACGATTGTTGAAACAGGGCTGGTTCCTGTTTTCTATCATTCAGATATCGCGGTCGCGAAGAAAATTGCGGAGGCAGTTGCCGCAGGTGGTTCACGCGTCCTTGAGTTTACTAACCGCGGTGACTTTGCGCCGTTGGTTTTCACCGAATTGTCACAGTATCTCGCCAAAGCAAATCCCAAGGTCATTCTTGGCGTTGGCTCAGTGGTTGACGCACCGACCGCGGCCTTGTATATCGCGAGCGGGGCGAACTTTGTCGTCGGTCCGATTCTGAATCCCGAGGTGGCGCGGTTGTGCAATCGCCGTAAGATCGCTTACAGTCCTGGCTGCGGAACTGCCTCGGAAATTGCCCAAGCCGAGGAGCTGGGGGTGGAAATTGTCAAGATTTTCCCCGGCGACTCGGTCGGCGGTCCCAATTTCGTCAAAGCGATCCTGGGGCCGTGTCCCTGGACGCGTCTCATGCCGACTGGTGGTGTAGAGACGACGAAAGAGAGCATATCTGCGTGGTTCAAAGCGGGGATCACTGCCGCAGGCATCGGCAGCAACTTGATTAATAAAGATCTCATTGCAACTGAGAACTATGCGGCGATCACTACCAAGACAGCCGAAGTACTTTCCTGGATTCAAGAATTGCGGAAAGAGATGAATAAATAAGGTGCTTAGCACCAAAGAGAGGTAGAGATGGCTCAAGGAGTAGTGCGCTATACAGAAATCAAAGCAGCAGACAATTGTCGTTTTGATGCGGTCGCGCTTGGCGAAGTGATGTTGCGCTTCGATCCATTCGATGTCCCCACTGCGCGCGCTAAAATAATGCGTGTGTTCCAGGGGGGAGGCGAGACCAATGTCGCGTGCGGTTTGGCGTATACGTTTGGCTTGCGCACTGCCGTTGCTACGGCATTGGTCGATGACGACATCGGGAAGAATATCCGGAACCAGCTGCGCGAGGCCGGAGTTGATCTCAGCCAGATCGTATGGTTCAATACCAAGAATGATGGCTCGCGCTTTTCTACCGACCAGAAAGGCAGCTTGATGAACGGGATCAATTTTACATTTATTG
Source organism: Filomicrobium sp. (assembly GCA_030665765.1). Classification (GTDB taxonomy): domain Bacteria; phylum Pseudomonadota; class Alphaproteobacteria; order Rhizobiales; family Hyphomicrobiaceae; genus Filomicrobium. The sequence continues at coordinate 4,539 of DAOUZE010000032.1, read as the reverse complement.
GTAAAGGTGTGATCCCTTCGGACACGTTATACTACCGTGCAAATACCGCGGTTCGGGAATTGTGCGAAGGCGATATCGACTGGGATGCGCTATTCTCTAAAGAGGGTGTGCGTGTCTTCAGCACCGGCGGCATCTACATGTTAATATCACCCACCTCCGCTGGTCTGGCCATCCAGGGGGCTCGGAAAGCCAATGAATACGGCACATTTGTCGCTGCTGACTTGAACTATCGCTCCAAAGTGGAACCTAATAAGGCTCAGGCGCGGGAAATCAATCGACAGATCACGCCCTACTTGGGTTTCCTTGTGGGAAACGATAGCGATCTCTCAGACGCGTTGGGGTACGAGACCCCTGTCGCGGCAGATGCGCCTTACAATGAATGGATCGCTGCCTACGCTGGGACGGTTCAACGAATTGCCAAGGATTATCCTAACCTGAGTCTGATCGGAACCCAGTGGCGTGGGGCAACGAATGCTGATCTGGTTAGCTGGGGAGCAGTCTTGTACGACGCCATAAATGATAAGATGTACCAGGCTCCACTGCGGGTTCATGTCCCGATTGCTGACCGGACAGGGGGCGGAGATTCGTTCGCCTCCGGTGTCCTGGCGGCATTGCTCATGAGCAAGGATCTTGAGACTGCCGTGCAATGGGGGGCAGCTCATGGTATCCTTGTTCAAGAAACTCCCGGCGATATTACGATGGTAGACTTAAAAGCAGTCATTGCTGAAGTCGCCCGTGCCAGCGCTTCCGCTGGAGTAAGAGCTACTCGGTAGCCCACGATTAGAGGCTGCCCCAGGAATTTACACAGCTCACAAGATCAACATTCAATCATAACTTTCTTACAAGGGAGGCAAGTCATGATTAAGCTTATTGCACTGCTGAAGCGCAAGCCAGGAATGAGCCGGGAACAGTTTGCCCACCGTTGGCTGGATGAACACATAAAGCTATCATCCAAAATGCCCGGCTTGCGTGGTTACCTCATCAACATCGCCATTGATCACCAACCGGAAGGGGACGGTGTCGAGCCGATCTATGATGGTACCGCAGAATTGTGGTGGGATAGTGTCGATGCGATGGAGGCAGCCTTTGCTTCCGAAGAAGGCAAAATCGCAGGTGTAGATGCGGATAAGTTCGCCGAAGTCCGCATTCATATTTACACCGAAGAGCATGTTGTTGTGCCCAGATCGTAAACCCAAGCCTAATAAAAACGTACCACTACCAAACGGATGAGGTAAATCTTATGGCGAAACAGCCCAAGATCTGCGTGGTTGGCAGTTCGATGATTGATTTGATTTCCAAGGTGCCGCGCCTCCCCAAACTGGGAGAGACGCTGGTCGGGCATTCATTTCACCTCGGCTATGGAGGCAAGGGAGCAAATCAAGCCGTGATGGCAGCAAAGCTCGGCGCGCGGGTTACGATGGTGAACAAAGTCGGTCGCGACGTCTTTGGCGAGGGCACACTTGTGAACTATCGCGAACAAGGGATAGATACAACCCATGTGATGTTTGACGAGTCACGCTTTTCCGGTGTAGCGCCAATCTTTGTGGATGATAACGCTCAAAACTTTATTGTGATCGTGCCAGGCGCTAACCTGGGGCTGTTGCCCGCGGATGTTCAGAAGGCTGCAGAGGTGATCCTCGCCGCTGATATCCTTATCTGTCAATTGGAAATCCTTTCGGAAACAACTCTGGAGGCGTTTCGGATTGCCAAGAGTGGCAACGTTCGGACGATTCTCAACCCTGCCCCTGCTGCGTCGATCCCTGACGAGCTTCTGCAACTCTCGGATATTTGTGCTCCTAATGAAACTGAAACCGAACTCTTGACTGGCCAGCCTATGGGTACGATGGCCGAAGCGGAAGCTGCCGCGCGCAAGCTGTTACTTCGGGGGACAAGGACAGTAATCCTAACCCTGGGCGAGCGTGGTGCGTTGCTGGTGGATGAGGATACAGTGGAAAGCATCCCAGCCGTAAAAGTGGATGCCGTAGACCCCACCGGCGCCGGCGACGCCTTCATCGGCAGCCTCGCCGTCTTTTTGGGTGAAGGACTCTCGATGAGTAATGCCATCCGGCGTGCGAATGCAGTTGCAGCGTTATCGGTCACTCGGATCGGGACGCAGGTCTCTTTCCCCAAGCGGGTTGAGGCGGATGATTTTCTGGAGAATCAGAGTTTAATATAAATGAGTTTTTTGACTTCTCGTCCTAACGGCCTAAATGGGTTTGATACAGCAGAAAACAGAGTCGTTTAGTTGTTGGGTATTCAAGGAGGAGGTATGAAAAAGGTCTATCTCGTGGCAAGTGGCGACCTGCGTCTATCAGTGAATCAAAATTGTTGGGCAGCGCAAGAGGCGATGGAAAAACAAGTGACTGCTGCGGTCGAGCGCGAAGGTTGGAAGGTCGTACGCGGGCATCCGTACGATCCTATCCTCAAGCATGGCTTTCTCGACTCACAACGGCACGGCATTGAAGTGTTTCGTTCGATTCCCCCAGATACGCGGCTCATTGTAGCGGAAGCTGTGTGGCAGTACACGCATCATGTGTTACCCGGGCTGATGACGCATCACGGTCCGATCCTCACAGTTGGGAACTGGAGCGGGCAATGGCCTGGATTGGTCGGGTTGCTAAACCTCAATGGTTCACTTACCAAAGCCGGAATTAAGTATTCGACGCTGTGGAGCGAGAGTTTCGACGACAACTTTTTCATCAATGGCTTACGGGATTGGTTGAAGACTGGCAAGGTTGTACACGATACTTCGCACGTTCGCGCGTTCGATGAAGTTCGCGTCCCCGAGAACGTGGCACAAATCGGAGTAACGTTTGCCAAAGAATTTCGAGTAAACAAATCTATTATGGGCATCTTCGATGAAGGATGCATGGGCATGTACAACGCCATCATTCCCGACGAACTGCTCAGCCCGGTTGGCGTATTCAAAGAACGATTGAGTCAGTCTGCGCTCTTTGCGAAAATGAACACTGTGTCAGACGTGGATGCGCACACGGTGTACGATTGGTTACTGGCGAGGGGAATGAAATTTAATCTCGGTTCGGACGAAGAGACCGAACTCACCGAGACACAGGTTCTGTTGCAGTGCAAGATGTACATCGCTGCTTTGCGCATCGCAAACGAATTTGGCTGTGATACGATCGGCATCCAGTACCAGCAGGGGTTGAAAGACTTGGCGCCGGCGTCCGATTTGGTCGAAGGCTTGCTCAACAATGTGGATCGTCCACCGGTTTACGATGAAATCACCGGTAAGGAGTTATTCGCAGGGGAAGCGATACCGCATTTTAACGAAGTGGACGAGGGCGCCGGAATCGACGCGCTAATTACGAATCGCCTGTGGAACGTTTTGGGATTCGCGCCGGAGACCACGTTGCACGATGTGCGCTGGGGACTCAAGATCGGCGACCAATTCGTATGGATTCTCGAAATCTCGGGTGCGGTGCCGCCCGCGCATCTCGTTGGGGGCTACGCCGGCGCGATGGGTGAGCGCCAACCGCCGATGTATTTTCCGCTAGGTGGCAGTACGGTCAAGGGTATCAGCAAACCTGGATGGGTTGTGTGGAGTCGCGTCTTTGTCGCGAAAAATCGGCTCAACTGCGACCTTGGCCTGGGCGAGGCGGTGAGTGTGCCAGATGAAGTCGCCCGCGACAATTGGAAACAGACCACCGAACAATGGCCGATGATGCACCTGGTTATGCGCGGTATAACGCGCGATCAGTTTATGGCGCGCCACAATGCTAATCACATCCAGGTAGTTTACGCGCCGAGTGAAGCAGATGCGCGTCGCGCCCTGTTCACCAAAGCTGCTGCAATGAACGAGCTTGGTATCAACGTTTCATTTTGCGGTGAAATATAGACAAGTTGACAGGCTAAAAGTGTTGATATAAAGGGCCAGGAGCTTCTGTCTGGCCTTGGATAGGATAATGGCGACTTACTTGAACGTTCCGAGTAAGGCAATACCCGATTCCATCCGTGGATGTTCCGGCAGATGTGTATGGGGGTATAACCAACCCAACGAACCAATTGTGAGGATTAGAATGAAAAGTCTCAAAGACAGGGATGCAGGTCGCTTTCCTCCTTCATGTTGTGTGCAGTTTGTGTGCAGATTGAGTACCACAACATGGAATTAATAGACGCAGTGGACAAAATTGTCACCATTTATGGGACTGCAGAGACACAGTGCTACCATATATAAACAGTGGACGTCGACTACGAGGACTTAAAATCCCCCGGTAGTAATACCGTGTGGGTTCGACCCCCACCCGCTCTACCAGACCTGCGAGAGAACTTCTCGCAGGTTTTTGTGTCTAAGATTGACGTATGAGATAATAAATTCATCCCTTGAACGAGATGATTTGCCCCTATTTCCTGATTCCCGGCGTGCAGGGAAAGCTCTATTCAATTGTAAATGTACCCCCTATGTTCGCTTATAGTGTAAATATATACATATTAATACTTAGTGCTACGAATAAGAACCCTTGATAAAACTCGAAGGGGCTATCGAGAAATGTTTCTTATTCCCCAAAATTTACATGCCCC
>DAOUZE010000234.1 GCA_030665765.1 Filomicrobium sp. | reverse complement strand
GCGTAAGGCGCCGCACACAGCAGGACCGCCAAGCTGCGAGACCGGCTTTACAAACCGACTTTGACGGAGTCCGCCAGAAGTTAGGCATGCGCGCTCGCTCGTGTCGCGCCACGCGGCCTTCTGTCCAACAAAAGCGGAAGGGTTGCTGGCGCAACTTGCTGCCGCAAGAGCAGCACCAACCAGCACAACGTTACGCAACGAAAACACCGGGCTTTTGAACATGCGGTAACCATATGCCGGCGCATCTGAAAACAAGGTGAACGTCCCGGTAAAAAATGCCCCTTGTTGGAGGGGTTTATTCGAACGCGAATGAACACACGCCGAGCCAGCAATGGCGCGTTCTTTCGAAGGTCAATCATGCTCGGGAGCCTAGGCAGGCGCGTGAGAGGCGCAATCTTGGTGCATGATAATTAATGAGGACTAGAAATTTTCTGAACAAAGATCTATTGCCTGAACTCAAATTGGGCACGCATTGCAAATTCGAAAAAAAATTACGAACTGCTCCTTTCTAAGGGTTGATTTTTCCACAGGAGGATCGCAGCGAATCACTAAGCCGGCGACTCCGAGGGGAGCATGTGTTACAAAAAGGTCGCTAGGGAAGCTTAGCAGTGCGGTTGAATGCGTAGCTTGTGGAACAGGTATTGCGTCCGCCGGGCACCGGGAGCGTTGGTTTTAAGAACTGCGTAGTAATCGGTGCAGCGCGATCAAGCCCGCAGACAGCGAAGCTGACCTCGCCAGAGTACGAGTTGAGTTCGCGTAGAGCCCCGCTTGTTTGCAATCGGTTTGCTGATGACAACCCCCGCGATTGTCTTTTGCAGTGACCCTGATCGCCTTGGCGGGGCTTTCGCGCATAAACGCGGGCGTCTCGTACATGAGCTCTACCGCAAAAGCTTACGTTTGCTCCAAAAAATCCAGCACACCATCCTTAAACACCTTGTCACCAACCGCCTTCATGTGTTCGCGGTCTGGAATGACGAGAGCCTTTGCCGTCGGAATCAGTTCCGCTAAGGCCGTAGGCGAGCCCGCGATCACGTCCTTGCTTCCCACCGCCACGAGCACCGGACAAGCAAGGCGCGCCACGTCATCGCGGCTGATAGGATCGCGGGATGAACGAATACAGGCTGCCAGCGCCTTGAGGTCGCTGTTAGTCTGTTCCGCAAACGCCCGAAATGTTCGCGCCGTCGGATTGACGACATCCTCGATGCTCGGCGCCTCCAAGGCATGGGCAATCGGCCCGGTGCCGGCCATGCCACGCACCATATTGATGCCCAGACCGCCGAACACCGCTGAGTGCACGCGGGCTGGATGTTTGAGTGCCAGGAAAGCCGCGATGCGGGCGCCCATAGAATAACCCATGACATGTGCGGCCTCGATGCCGAGATGGTCCAGAAAGCGCCGAGCATCTTCGGCCATCAACGGCCCACCGTAGGCCGTTGTATCATGCAGCTTCTCGCTTTTCCCATGCCCGCGATTGTCTAAAGCAACAACGCGATACCCAGCTTCCGTCAGCGTGGAGACCCACCCTGGTGAAATCCAGTTCATTCCGATGTGTGATGCAAAGCCATGGATGAGCAGGATCGGAATCTCACTTGCTTGACCAACGGGTGCCTCGTTGATGTAAGCGATCTCAATGCCATCGGAGTCGAAAGTCTGCATTTTGGCTGGTCCTTAGAGCATTAACGACGGAAATGTCGCGCGGTATGACAAGTTCCGCCACTACCATTTCCCGTCCGCGCCCGCTATCGTTGCTCGGAAAACTTTAAGCATCCAAGAGAGCATTATGGCTGCGACCAAAACTCCCCATTTGGCCAACGACGATGGCGCCGAGAAGATTTCCATCGGCGTCAAGGAATTCCAATGTATGGGGGCCCGCGCTCCATACGATCATCCCCACATTTACCTCGACATGGGCGCCGACGACCAGATTCTGTGCCCCTACTGCTCAACGCTCTACGTCTACGACGACCGTCTCTCGGCAGACGAGAGTGATCCAAAGGGCGCCGTCGTCAAACTCGAAGAGGAAGCGGCAAGCTGAGTTTAGCGCGTCGTTAGGAAAATCTTGCAGACCACCAATACCAAGGTCGCAACAAAGCCTAATCCGTGGCGAGTTCTGATTGCTGGAGGCGGTATTGGCGGCCTCGCGGCGGCACTGGCGTTGGCGCGCATCGGCGCGGACGTCCGCGTTTTCGAGAAACGCCGGCATCCCAATGAAGACGGCGCCGGCATCCAGATCGGTCCCAACGGTACGCGCATTCTCCAGCTATTGGGGATCGCCGACCGTCTTAAACCCGATGTGACTACCCCAAAAGCATTGCAAATCCATGACGGCCCGACCGGCGAACAGGTTGCGCAACTTCCTCTTGGAGATTGGCTTGCCCAGCGCCACGGCTCGCCGTATTGGGTTGCCCACCGTGCCGACTTGCACAGTGCCTTGAGCGACGCCGTTGCCGCCCACCCGCTAATCGAATTGCAGCACGGCATCGAGATCGAAGACACCGAAACCTACTCCGACGAAGTCCTTGCCAAGAGCGGCAGACACGTCGTCGGTGCCGGCGACCTCCTCATCGCAGCCGATGGTCTTCAATCGAGTCTGCGCCAGAATCGGTTCGGCGCACACCGGCCGCGATACAGCGGCAAGAGCGCAGCGCGAACCGTCATCAGAACCGATCGAGACCCAAAAGGAATCAGCCGCGATAGCGTTGTAATATGGCTCGCACCGGAAGGTCACGTCGTCCACTATCCCGTCCGCGCCGGCCGGGAACTCGCCGTTGTTGTGATCCGCAAGGAAGCCGAAAGCGACCAGAGCTGGGCCACCGCCGTGCCGCACGAATGGGCCAAGAACGCCGTCAAAGATTTCGCTGCGCCGGTTCGCAATTTGATCGATACATCAGACAGTTGGCGAAAATGGTCGCTATTTGAATTGCCACCCTTGAAGGCCTGGGTCGACGGCCGCGTCGTGCTTTTGGGAGATGCCGCCCATCCTGTATTGCCGTTTCTGGCGCAAGGAGCGGTTCTCGCTCTGGAAGACGCACTCACACTGGCCCGATGCCTGTCCGACCGCGACGACGTTGGTGCCGCGCTCCAGACTTACCAAACGGCACGAAGTAGGAGAGCTAGCAGCGTCCAGGCCGCTTCACGGCGCAATGGCAGTATTTACCATCTCGATGGCCGGATGCGCCGGGCGCGCAATGTGGCACTCACCTTCAGCCCACCAAAACGGCTGATGGCATCCTACGATTGGCTCTACGGTTGGAAACCGGGCATCTGAGCGAGTTCAACTGCGCCAGAACTCGATCCTGAGCAACACGAGCACCGTGAACAGCTCCAAACGGCCCATCATCATAGCTAGTGATAGGATCCATTTCGCCAGCACCGGCAAACCCGAATAATTACCCGCCGGCCCGACGATCGGGCCCAATCCCGGTCCGACATTCCCCACCGCCTGCGCCGATGCCGACAGTGCGGTGACGAGATCCAGCCCCATAGCCGACAGAACGACGGTAAAAAGACCTACCGTCGACATGTAGATCGCCAGAAAAGCAACCACCGAGAACGGCACGTCAGCCGGCAACCGCTTGCCGTTGTATACCAACGTGACAACCCTGTTCGGACTCATCAGATGCACAAAGTGGCTGCGGATCAAAAGCCCAGTCACCTGCAGCCGGTAGATCTTGATGCCACCGGTCGTCGATCCCGCGCAGCCCCCTACAAACATCAAAAGAAAGAACAAACCGACCGCAAACGTGCCCCACTGGGTGTAGTCGGAACTGGCGTAGCCCGTTGTCGTCACGATCGAGGTGACATTGAAGGTCGCTGTGCGCAGCGCCGTTGCAAAATTCATGTCTCGCGCCGTCATCAACCAAAACGACACGATCAGGCAGACGCCAATGAGAAAGCCCAGCAATCCGCGCACCTGGCTATCTTCGAGAATCGCGCGCGGATGACCACGCAGCGCTTTGATGTAGACCACGAACGGTAAAGCCCCGAGCACCATGAAAACGATGCATGCCCATTCCATCGCCGGCGACTGAAAGAAACCGAAACTCTCATCGTGGGTCGAGAAGCCGGCCGTGGCTACTGTCGTAAGGCCGTGACAAACCGCATCGAAGGCGGTCATCCCCAAAGCGCCGTACGTGATAATGCAAACAATGATGAGGCCGACATAGATCGCGGCGATGGCCGTGGTCAGCTCAAGTGCGCGTGGCAGTACCTTCTCGGACCGGTCCGAGTGCTCCATCTGGAACAACTGCATGCCGCCAACGCGCAGGAACGGCAGCATGATCATCGCGGTCACAATAATGCCGAGTCCGCCAAGGCCCTGCAGGATGGCACGCCACAACAAGATACCCCGAGGCAACTGGTCGAGCTTGGTTAACACCGTCGCGCCAGTGGTGGTCAATCCAGACATCGCTTCGAAATAGGCATCGGTGTAACTCAGTCCGACGCCGACAAATGGAATCGCCGCAAAGGCCGTCACCACCACCCAACAGGCGGTCGTCAGCAAAAAACCGTCCTTGACCGTGAGCTGCGCCGGCTGATCATCCTGAGCTGCGAGAATAAGCAAACCGCCGATGAAGAAAGTGGCGATCGATGACGCGAAAAACACCAGCCAATCGCCATCCCCATCCGCGAAATCAACCAGCGCCGGCAACAACATCGCGAATGCAATGGTGCACAAGAGCAGGCCAAGTGCTGAGAAGATCGGACGCAGATGGAGCAAAGGGGCGGCCTCACTTCAAAGGCTGGACGGCTAGCGGCCCGCAATAAGCGCAATATGGCAACGAGCGTAAACTGAACAGTTGGACCTCTTTGACCAAATACATTCACGCTCGAATCCGTCGGACCCTGTGTACTCTCTCGGACTTTGGTAAACCAAGCGTCAAGACACGTTAATCGCAATCGTAAATGGTGCGAACAAGCCCGCGCGCCCCATTAACTTGCACAGGCCGTCGCAATTCCAACAGCCAACGCACCAAGACATTGAAAGAATTAACTATTATTCATTCCTTGCACGCCCGAAACCGCCGCCCGTCGGGGTTTCGACGATAATCCGATCTCCTGCTGCCAACTCGGTTTCCTCACAGCCTGATAGTTTTTCGCCGCACCCATTTCCACGCTCGACAAAGTTGCAGCCGCAATTCCCGTCTTCACCGCCCTCCAAACCCGGCGGCGCTAACTCACGATAACCTGACAGGATTGCCGCGTGCATCGGCTCGAGAAAACGCAACGCGCGCCGTGTCCCGTCACCGGCACAATGCCGCCCCCGCCCACCAGATCCTCGAACAATCGAGAATTCATCGAGTACCACGGGGTAGCGCAGTTCTAGCACCTCCGGATCGGTCAAACGGGTATTGGTCATATGGACTTGTACGCCGGCAACTCCGTCGAAGTCGGGCCCTGCTGGCGAGCCGGAGCAGATTGTCTCGTAGTACTGGCGCGTGTCGTCCCCGAAAGTAAGATTATTCATCGTCCCTTGCGAGGTCCCCAGCCCCTTCAGCGCCATGAACAGCGCGTTGGTCACGACCTGGCTGGTCTCGACGTTACCAGCGACGACGGCTGCTGGATATTCGGGCTTAAGAAACGATCCCTCCGGAACGCGTATCTCTAGCGGTCGCAGGCAACCGGCGTTGAGCGGAATCGGCTCGCCGGTCATCACCCTGAAGACATAAAGCACGGCGGCGCGGGTTACCGGTTCGGGCGCATTGAAATTGTCTTCGCGCGCTTGCGATGTCCCGGAGAAATCAACGATCGCGGAACGGCTTTCGCGATCGATCGTGATCTTCACGCGGACTTCCGCGCCCGTGTCCGTTGCGACAATCGCCTCTCCGTCATCAAGGCGCGCGATCAACGCGCGAACGCTCTCCTCCGCGTTATCCTGAACGTGCCCCATGTAGGCGTTGACGACGTCACTCCCGAAGTGCGCGATCATCTTGGCGAT
>DAOUZE010000377.1 GCA_030665765.1 Filomicrobium sp. | reverse complement strand
TATCGTCGATAATACACTGGCTACGCCCTATCTGTGCCGTCCAAAGGACTTTGGCGCCGACATCGTCGTGCATTCTCTCACCAAGTTTATGGGGGGGCACGGCAACTCGATCGGCGGAGTGATCGTCGACAACGGCACCTTCGACTGGACCAATGCGAAACACCGCTACGCGACCATGGTTGAACCCAACGCTTCCTATGGTGGCATGAAGCTCGCCGAGACCTTTGGCAATTTCGCCTTTGCCATTGCCTGCCGCGTGATGGGCTTGCGTGATATCGGTCCCGCCATCGCTCCATTCAATGCCTTTCTCCTTCTGAACGGGATTGAGACCTTGCCACTGAGAATGCAGCGGCACTGCGAGAACACCGTCGCTGTGGCGGCATGGCTGGAACAGCATCCGGCGGTCGAATGGGTCAACTACGCCGGGCTGCCTAGCAACGCCAATCACGCGATACAGCAGAGAATCTGTCCGAAAGGCGCCGGCGCCGTGTTTACGTTCGGCATGAAAGGCGGTTATGAGGCTGGCGTGAAGCTCGTGTCAGCCCTCAATCTATTCTCGCATTTAGCCAACATCGGCGATACACGCAGTCTTGTCATTCACCCAGCCTCGACCACCCACCGCCAGCTTACCGACGAGCAGCGCATCGACGCTGGTGCAGGTCCAGACGTCGTTCGGCTGTCAATCGGGATAGAGGACAAGGCAGATATTATCGCGGATCTCGATCAGGCGCTTGCAACTGTGGATTGATCACTGAGTAGACATCTCGATGCCCGCCATCGGAATGTTGCCTCATCAGCATGCGGAGCCAATCACCTGTCGTCGACAGAGCACCACGGCTCCATGCACTGGTTTCGATACTCCACGAGATTGGCCTTGTTTTTCGCATGGGTGAGCTGCGGCGTATCGAATGTCTCACCGACATTGACGCCACCGTTCCAAAAACGGTGGCGTCAATGTCGGTGCACTCGTCTCCCAAGACATAGGGTTTGTCGCGCAGAACCCGGGAGAGCGCATCTAGGTCCTGTTGGCCGAGCTGAACGATTTACCCCCGGGCATGGCGCCCGAAACACTGCCCCCACAGATCACGATGGATCTGTCGGCAGACCACAGCAACAGTGATCGGCGGCATCGGATTGGGCACCGGCCGGAAGAACACGACCGGCCCGGCCAGGGAATTTTCCTCGACCAACCAGCGCTCCAAGATCATCGACCAGTAAATATTGTCTTCACACAGTTCCCCCAGAGCCCAAGCCACTCCGCATTGCGCCTCTGGCAAACCGGTGTCGAAGTCATGCCCATAAGTCTTTTCGATATACTTGCGGAAGAGGCTGGTATTGGGGACGACTTCAACATCGTCCACCAGCACCGGGCACTTTTTTTGGCGCTTCTCGCGGATCACATTGCCCGGTCTCGTTATCGAGCCCGTCCATCTTCAGAAGGACAATTTCCTTCATGCAAAATGGGCCGGAACCGGCTGATCGAAGTTGGGACCAAAAGTATTGACTTTACGCATGACACCTCGCCTGCCGCGCAATTCCAAGCCACTCTATTTGTGATTGGTCACGGCGACGAACTCCGGATCTTCCTGCGCCGCGCGCTCAAACCGAAGAAAATCGTAGTAACCGCAACGGTTCTCGTTAGGAAAATCGCGACACACCTTGGGACGTGCTTTGTAAATCGTACAGCGTCGCGCTTCGGTATCGAAAAAGCGGCAGATCTTGCCATAGTGATCGTCTTTTTGCCGCCGCATGACGTACTTGCGGCCGTGTGCTTCTTTAGTGAATTCTGACCGCGCTTGCTCAAAAGACAGACCATGATGCTTAGCCAGCCGTTCGACATCGCGCTTAGTGAGCCCGATCAACGGATAAGAACAGCAGTAACCGGGACACTTCAAGCAGTCATAGTCCTTCGCCATCATGATTCCTTCGTTTGTTCCCTAAGGACGTGTTTGTCATCCAGACAACAACCTTCGCTAGCCATGTCAACGCTCGAACAGATCTTCCCCACCCCATAAACAGCACCCGCCCCGTAGAGCGTCCTCAGCCCGACCGTTAGCTGCTTTCACAAGAGACCGACCGGGCCTACTGGGTGTACGGAATGCCATGCGGCGACCGAGCAAGCTGCTCGCGCCATACTTTCTCCGCTATGGTCTGAGCAGATTTTCGAAAAGGCGTGTGTCCGTTGGGGGGCAAATCGAATGTCTGAAATGACCAGCGTCTCGCCTGAGGGTGAGACGCCCGTCAATCCCTACAGTCTGCTCGAAGCCGTGAACCGCTCAAGCGACACGGCCCATACTGGTTGGCTGATCTTCATGGGCATCATGACCTACCTCATGATCGCTGTCGCCGGGGTGACTCACATAAACCTACTGCTTGAAACGCCGGTTTCGCTGCCCATTCTGCAAGTCGACATTCCGCTTACACAGTTCTTTCAGTTCGCACCGATTGTGTTGGTATTATTCCACCTCGGTGTTGTCTCCCAGCTGGTGCTCTTGGCCCGTAAGGCGCTGGAATTTGATCATGCGATCCGCCTTCTGGAAACGACGGACCAACGCACCCACCCGTTGCGTCTGGAGCTGCACAATCTGTTCTTCGTCCAGTCGATAGCGGGCCCGCACCGCAGTATTGTGATGGGCGGATTTCTGCATGCGATGAGCTGGCTGACGCTGGTAATCCTGCCCGTTGTGTTGCTGCTCTATATCCAAGTCGTGTTTCTACCTTACCATGATGCCGCCATCACCTGGACCCACCGCGTTTCGCTCGTTGCTGATGTCACGATGCTGGTTTTGATTGGCGTATTTTTGATGCGCGCGGAGGCATCATTCTTCAAGGCATTCTTCCGAACAACGGCCTCGCATCCCGTCAGCTTCCTCATCACGACAATCGTTCTTGCAGGCGTGACAATGTTCTCATTCTTCGTGGCGACCATTCCCGGTGAGCGCCTCGATGCGGTGAGCCAGAATCTTTTTTGGCAGCTGAACTCGGACGACGAAAGAACCGAGCCGCGATACTACAGCGGATTTGTCGTGCCAATCATCCCTGTCGATGCCGATGGCGCGCTGTTTGGGATCTTTCGGCGCAATCTCGTTGTCACCGATGCCGATCTCGTTTCCGATCGCAATGTGACAGAGGGAGAGCCAACCTTGAAATTGCGCGGGCGCGACCTGCGCTATGCAAAGCTCGACCGCTCCGACATGCATCAAGCTGATTTAACCGGCGCCGATTTATCAAAAGCCAGCCTTGACGGCACTGACCTGCGTAACGCCACTCTGCAGTGTGCGGAGCTGAATACGCTACGGTTGCGTAATGATCGCACTAAAGCCAAGTGCGTGCGCGCCGTGGCGACGAATTTCTCACGTGCCGAACTTTCGGGCGCGTTGATGACCGGAATCGATGCCCGCGGTGCTATTTTTGAGGAAGCGATGCTCGAAGACGCCGACATCGTTGAAGCACTGCTCGATGGTACCAATTTCAGCCAAGCCCGTCTCGACAAAGCTAACTTGACCGGCGGTGTTGAAGCCCTCGGAGCCAACTTCGCCATCGCCTCA
>DAOUZE010000003.1 GCA_030665765.1 Filomicrobium sp. | reverse complement strand
TATCGGTCAGGCCTGTGAATTCGACTACTCGGGAACTCAGGCCTGCAAGGCGCTGAAGGCCGAAGGCTACAGGATCATTCTGGTCAACTCGAATCCAGCAACGATCATGACCGACCCAGATCTAGCCGACGCCACCTACGTTGAGCCAATAACCCCGGAGGTCCTGGCAAAGATCATCGCGGCGGAAAAACCCGATGCTCTGTTGCCGACTATGGGCGGCCAAACAGCTCTCAACGCCGCGCTCACGCTTCACAAGCAGGGGATCCTTTCAGCACTTGGCACCGAGCTGATCGGCGCCAAGGCGGAGGCCATCGATATGGCCGAGGACCGCCAGCTGTTTCGCGAGGCGATGAAGCGGATCGGCCTTGAGACGCCGCGCTCCAAGATGGCGCACAACCGTGAGGACGCCGCCGCCGCGCTCGAACTTGTTGGCCTGCCGGCCATCATTCGTCCCTCGTTCACACTCGGCGGAACCGGCGGCGGCATCGCCTACAACCGCGAGGAATACTTCGAAATCATCGAGGGCGGCCTGGATGCCTCGCCGACCAATCAAGTCCTGATCGAAGAAAGCGTCCTTGGTTGGAAGGAATTTGAGATGGAAGTCGTCCGCGACAAGGCGGACAACTGCATCATCGTCTGTTCGATCGAAAACGTCGATCCCATGGGCGTCCACACCGGCGACTCGATTACGGTCGCGCCAGCACTGACGCTTACCGACAAAGAATACCAGATCATGCGTAACGCATCGATCGCGGTACTGCGCGAGATCGGGGTCGAGACCGGTGGCTCCAACGTACAGTTTGCCGTCAACCCTGAAGATGGCCGCCTTGTTGTCATCGAGATGAATCCGCGTGTCTCGCGGTCCTCGGCGTTGGCTTCCAAGGCAACCGGCTTCCCAATCGCCAAAGTCGCCGCCAAACTCGCCGTCGGCTACACGCTGGACGAGCTTGAAAACGATATCACTGGCGGCGCTACGCCAGCTTCGTTTGAACCGACCATCGATTATGTGGTCACCAAGATTCCACGCTTCGCCTTTGAAAAGTTTTCCGGTGCCGACGTAACCCTAACCACTTCGATGAAATCGGTGGGCGAGGCCATGGCCATCGGCCGCACGTTCGCGGAAAGCCTTCAGAAGGCGTTGCGCTCCCTAGAGATCGGCCTCAACGGTTTGGATGACATTGCCCTGGAAGGACTCGGATCTGGCGACGACAAGAATGTAATCCGCGCGGCCGTTTCCCGGCCGACACCCGACCGCATCCTGAAGGTCGCCCAGGCGCTTCGCCATGGCGTCGATATCGAACAGGTTCACGCGTATTCCAAGATTGATCCCTGGTTCCTCGAACGCATCCAGGAAATAATCGACATGGAGATACGGGTGCGCACGCACGGGCTGCCCAAGTCCGAACAAAACATGCGCCAGTTGAAAGCCATGGGGTTCGCAGATGCGCGCCTTGCCGACCTCGGCGGGATCAGCCCTGCCGAAATGGCGCTGCAACGCGAAGCGCTTGACGTCCGACCGGTTTTTAAGCGCATCGATACCTGCGCTGCCGAGTTTGCCTCCCCCACGGCCTATATGTATTCGACCTACGAAGGTCCGATCGAGGGCAAGCCGGTTTGCGAAGCCGAGCCGTCCGACCGCAATAAAATCATCATTCTCGGTGGCGGACCAAACCGTATCGGCCAGGGCATCGAATTTGACTACTGCTGTTGCCACGCCTGCTTCGCGCTGACGGCGGCGGGCTATGAGACGGTGATGATTAACTGCAATCCGGAGACGGTATCGACCGACTACGACACCTCCGACCGGCTCTATTTCGAGCCCCTTACAGCCGAAGACGTTCTCGCCGTCATCGATTCCGAGAAGGCGAAGGGTAAGCTCCTGGGCGTGATCGTCCAGTTTGGTGGACAAACCCCGCTGAAACTTGCCTCCGCGTTGCAAGCTGCGGGAGTAGCAATCCTCGGCACGTCACCTGAAGCCATTGATCTTGCCGAGCAGCGCGACCGGTTCCAGGCGTTGATCAATGAGCTGGGACTGCTGCAACCCCCCGCCGGTATCGCTCGCTCTCCCGAAGAGGCCCGCGCAGTTGCCGACGAAACAGGCTATCCGGTGGTCATCCGGCCATCGCACGTCTTAGGTGGGCGCGCCATGGAGATCGTTCATGATGGCAGCGAAATAGATAGGTACATAAAGCGGCTTTCCGACAGCCTCGATCGCCCCAACGAATTAATCGTTTCGGATGAGCGCCCGCTTCTCATCGATAGCTACCTGACCGACGCCGTAGAGGTCGACGTTGATTGTCTCTCCGATGGCAAAGACACCTTCATCGCCGGCGTCATGGAGCATATTGAGGAGGCCGGCATTCACTCCGGCGATTCCGCTTGCTCGCTGCCCCCGCACTCACTTGGCGAACAGATCATCGGCGAAATGGAACGCCAGTCCCGAGAACTCGCCAGGGCCCTCAACGTGATTGGGCTGATGAATGTTCAATTCGCGATTAAAGACGGTCTGGTTTACATCCTGGAGGTAAACCCGCGCGCGTCGCGCACTGTGCCTTTCGTCGCCAAGGTGATCGGCCTCCCAATCGCTTCGATAGCCTCCGAGATCATGGCCGGTCGCCCCCTGGCCGATTTCGATCTACGGCCCCATACACTTGGTCATGTCGCCGTGAAAGAAGCCGTGTTCCCGTTCGCCCGCTTTTCCGGCGTCGACCCGGTCCTTGGCCCAGAAATGCGATCGACGGGTGAAGTCATGGGCATCGACCGCGATTTCGCGATGGCCTTCGCCAAGAGCCAGCTTGGTGCCAGCCAGACGCTTCCCATGTCCGGCACGGTCTTCGTTTCAGTGAAGGATAACGATAAAGCGCGGATTGTTGAGCCGCTGCTCGAGCTTTCCGAAGTCGGTTTCAAAGTGATGGCCACGCGTGGAACCAAACGTTTCCTGGAGCAACACGGCGTCGATTGTGAAGCTGTGAACAAAGTTCTAGAGGGCCGACCTCACATTGTGGATGCGATGAAAAATGGCCAGGTACAGCTTGTGTTTAATACAACCGAAGGTGCAAAAGCACTCGCGGATTCAAAGGATATCCGCCGAACGGCCTTGCTTCACCACATTCCATATTATACAACGCTCGCCGGCGCGAGAGCTGTCATCCGTGCAATCCGTGCGCTGAAAAACGACAGCCTAGAAGTTGCGCCATTGCAGAGCTACACAAGCCGCACAACATAATTCTATGATGGCCTGAGCGATACGCTGGGCGTCAAATCCCAAGTTGTACGACGGAAGATGAATATGACCCTGCCGCAGAAGGCCGGGCCTCGTGGGAGGCTTTAACAATGTCCACGGAACGGGTGCCGATGACGACGGAGGGCTTTGCTCGCCTTGAGACGGAATTGCAGCGGCGCAAATCCGTTGAGCGGCCGCGCATCATCCAGGCCATTGCGGAAGCTCGGGCGCATGGCGACCTGTCGGAAAACGCTGAGTATCACTCCGCCAAGGAGGCTCAAGGTCTGAATGAGGCAACGATTTCTGAACTTGAGGACAAGCTTTCGCGCGCGGACGTGATCGACATCACTTCGATGTCCGGCGAGACCGTGAAATTCGGCGCCACCGTAAAAGTCGTAGACGAAGACACCGACGAAGAGACCGCTTACAAGATCGTCGGAGATCTTGAATCCGATTTGCGTGACGGCAAAATCTCGATCTCTTCGCCGATCGCACGCGCTCTGATCGGCAAGTCGGTTGGGGACAGCGTCGAGGTATCCACGCCAAAGGGGCCCCGCTCCTTCGAAATCCTCCAGGTCGACTGGAAGTAGTGCTCGCCCAACGCTCGGACGCAACCAATCCTGGGGCGTGAAGACCTCGGGCAAAACGTCTTGCGACGACGCGCAGACCCTGGCACATCCGTGATGGTACAACTATCACCGAGACAACGGCGGTCAAAAGCACCAGCGGCAGTCAGCCGGCGATGATACTGGAGGATGACTACAAGGCGGCACTGCCCGCCTTGCAGAAGTTTTGCAGAAGCGCCTCTCCAGTGATGCCGCGCGCAAGGCAACGTCCAGCGAGATGAAGGGCTGCGCCAGGAAGCGAAGCGGTCAAGACCGACCATTGCGCGACGAATGGTACAGTACAGGACGGTAAGGCTGTCGGCTTCCTTCGACGCAAAGACGATGAACAAAACGACATCCGGGCCGCGTGCGCAACAGGCTAAACCAACCTCTCGGCGCGCCTTGCGGGGATGCGATGTGAGGCGGAGGGGCTGGCTGCGATTGGAGAAACGCGGAGGGTAGACGCATTCGGTAAGGGTCGCGCTTGGCGACGCCACCGCACGGGGCTTCCTGCCTTGCTCTTCGATTGGCTTAATGGGGTTAGGTACCTCGGTTTCTAAATGTCGTCGACATCCATACTGGGCTCGGTTTCAGGGCGATCGGCGGCGTCCCGGCATGCCACACGACGACTGGTTCAATATGGCCAGTTTGGTGTCGTCTGCACCAAATAAAGTCAGATCATACCCTACGCTACTCCCAGGATTTGGAACTCTACAGTCGCTAGCGGCAGTTCATCGCGCGCTGGTTGCAGCCAATGGCAAGAGAGACCTGATTCACAGCAAAATGCGACACGGTTAGCCAAAAAAATAATATATTACAAAACGTTACGGGACGAAGAGCTTGGGTTGAGCGAGCTGTGGACAATTGGACACTGTTGCGCCGTCAAGTTGAAATATCGAAGCGCCGATCCGACACGAGTCCGTTTTTAAATCTGGGTCGTTTTGTTCTGCGGGGTAAGCAAATGAATAAGTCAGCGTTAGTGTTTGCGGTTATACTTGTCTCGTCGGTGGCACTTTATGGAGTTCCTGCAAAGGCAGCCGATCTCTACGGTGGCATGAAGGATGACCCTTACATTGCACCTGTGCCACCGGTCTTCAGCTGGACGGGCTACTATGTTGGCCTGCAAACGGGATACGAATGGAACAGGGCGAAGCATCAGCTGTCATTCGCTGACGATTCCTTCGACATCATCGGCTCTGGAACCACGAGGCCGTCAGGGTGGATTGGCGGCGGCTATACTGGATACAACTGGCAGTCGCAAAATTGGGTGTTCGGCGTCGAGGGTGATTTCGAGGGTGGCAACCTCAGCGATTCCCGCTCGTGGACCTACCCGGAGGGTAATACCCAAATTAAATCGAAACTGCGCTGGCAGGGATCCTTGCGCGGTCGGGTCGGATGGGCGGCCAACAAAACCCTATTATACATGACGGCGGGTTGGGCCTTCGCACGTGCGGAAGCGAGCGCGCGTGTCGACTTCGACAACGGCCCCATCGACGTTCTTGGCCAGGGCACCTCCACCAAAACGCTTAACGGTTGGACAGTGGGTGGTGGCGTCGAGCATGCTTTCAGCAACAACGTGACGCTTCGCCTGGAATACCGCTACGCGGATTATGGCTCGACCAGTTCCAGCATCACCGATGGTGTGAGTATCGGAAGCCAGAGCGTCGATCTTGATACGCACGCAATCCGCGTCGGCGCAGGCTGGAAGTTCTGATCGTCGCACGAGGCACAGCGGCTTAGCGCTAACAAAAGTGTTGAGCCGCTAGTTCTATTTTTCTCAAAGAATGTATTGCGCACATTTCTTTTGTGTGAAGGCAGGGGACAGGAACAGTCGGGAGATACTGAAACCTAGCTGATAGTTACGAGGAGCTCATAAAAGAGCTGACGATCAAGCAGCGTGGCATTCCTAGGGGCAAATCCGCAGCGCTAGGAATCGCCCACTGCGGCGATGGCGATAGCTGTATTTCTGTCTCGGGGTCTTCTTTCACCCGCAGATTGTTTAACGACAAGCTCAACCAGATCTGCTTCCCACCCAACTGGGGTCAGGCTGGCAACCTTCTCCCACTCCCCTAACCGCCTCCCTCCAGTCCAACCGGCACACCAGGCTCGCGCTTGGCGCGCCGGATCGTCAGGTAGGTCTTTACACTGGCGACATTGGGGGCGGCGGTAAGGGTGCTCAAAACGAAGTCCTGGAAGCCCGCCATATCGGGAGCCACGCACTTCAAGATGTAGTCGCTCTCGCCCGACAGCATGTAGGCTTCCCGCACCAGCGGCCAGCCAAGCACCAAATCTTCAAAAGCGCGCAGGTCCGTCTCGGCCTGGTTATGCAACCGGACCATGGCGTAGGCGGTCAGCGAAAATCCCAAGGCGGCTTCGTCGAGCAGCGCCGTGTATCCCTCGATCAGCCCCGCCTCTTCCAAGCTCCGCACGCGCCTCAGGCAGGCCGGAGGCGATAGCCCCACGCGCTGGGAGAGCAGCACATTGGTCAGCCCGCAGTCCGCCTGTAGTTCTTTCAAAATGCGCCAGTCTAAGGCATCGAGCTTGAGGCCCATCAGAGATTGTGATCCGTCTGTTCTAGCGCCGCAGTTGCGCAACATATGAAAAGCAAGATAGCGCTTCCGCGCAACATTTATAAGTCACCCGCAGGATGCCGTCGCACGTCCTAATTCATCCCGAGGCAAGATGGCGCCTCCCCTCGACAATCCCGAAGCGACACGCCAGAAAGAAACCCATGAACGAGCCAGATCCGAACACCTCGCGTCCGCTCAGCGGTGCTAAAGCCTGGATCATCACCGACGGTAAAGCCGGGATGGTCGTGCAGGCGCGTGGCGTCGCCGATGCCCTCGGCCTCGACTACGAAATGAAGGATGTCCATCCAACCGGCATTTGGCGCGTGCTTGCGCCGTGGGGCCCGGTCAATCCAGCAGAACGCCTCGGTGAACAAGGCAGCGAATTCGCGCCACCCTGGCCGCAGATCGTAATCGCCACCGGGCGTGCCAGCATCCCCTATATCCGAGCCATCCGCGGCAAGGCCGGCCCGGCCACCTATACGGTCGTTTTGCAGGACCCGAAGTCCGGCGCCAATACCTCCGACCTCATTTGGGTGCCCGCCCATGATCGCCGCCGCGGCCCAAATGTCACCACCACGATTACCTCCCCACACAGTTTCTCCCAAAGCCGGTTGGCAGCTCTGCGAACCGAGCTTCCAGCTGAGATCACAAACTTGCCGCCGCCGCGCGTCGCGGTTGTATTGGGCGGAAAGAACGGCGTCTACAAATACAACGAGGCCGATGACGTACGCTTTGCAAAGAGCCTGGAGTCGCTGGCTGCGCTTGGAGCAAGCTTCATGATCACGTCGTCCAGGCGTACCCATCAGCGTCTCGTGACAGCCGTTGACAAAGCCACGCGGAACGCCCCACGAATCCTTTGGACTGGCGAAGGTAAAAATCCCTATGCCAACTTCCTAGCCGCCGCCGACGCGCTGATTGTTACCGCCGACAGCGTCAACATGTGCGGTGAAGCCTGTGCTACCGGCCGTCCGGTCTACATTTTCGCACCGACCGGCGGTTCAGCGAAGTTTACGCGCTTCCACGAGGCTCTCGCCACCCGTGGCGCCACGCGCGAACTACCTGAACAATTCACACAACTCGAAACTTGGGATTATTCGCCTATTGATGCGGCGCAGGCCATTGCCGCCGAGATCGAGCGGCGCTATGGCCGTCGCAAGCACATGCTGGCGGGTGCCACCAGCTAGCGAGGGGGAGCTGTAATAGAGCTCGCCTAAGAACAATCGATTGGCCGCGCAAAAGCAAACTAGCCACGGCCCGGCGTAAGTCAGACAGATACTTAGCTTCGAGGATAGACAACCATGGCGCATCTCAATTTGGATAAGCTCCAGGCGGCCGACGTTGCAACTGAACCTTACATGTTCACCGTCGTGTCCGGCTTCCTGTCTCCTGAGAGCCTGCGCGCCATCAATGAGACTTATCCGAATATCGAGAAGGGCGGCTCCTATCCGCTCGACAGCCTCAACGAGAACATGATCATCAAGGAGGTCATCGACGAGCTCGATGGTCCCGAATTTCAAAAGGCGATCGAAAATAAGTTCGGTGTTGAATTGGAAGACCGCCCGAAGATGTATTCGCTGCGCGGCTACACGCGCTCCAAGGACGGCCGCATTCACACCGATTCCAAGGATAAGATCATCACGGTCCTTCTCTATCTCAATGAGAACTGGAACCAGGATGGCGGCCGCCTGCGCATCTTGAACAATGGAAACGATGTCGACGATTACGTTACCGAGGTCGCCCCCGACAATGGCACGCTTCTAGTCTTCAAGCGCTCCGACAATTCATGGCACGGCCATCACCCCTTCGAAGGACAGCGCCGGTCGCTGCAGATGAACTGGATGACCAGCGAAGGCAGTAAGGGCTGGCACCGAGTTCGCCATAAGATTTCAGCGGCCGTCAAAAAGCTGACCAATGCAAGCTGATGGAGCCTACGCGGCTTACCGAGCTGTCGTCCCGGTGGTTGCCTGCTCCATTAGCCGTGCCGGTCCCGTCGGGATCCAGTTGTCGGACAGCACCAAATGTCTCAGGGTCGCTGTAAGTTCAGGCTGCGGTAACGGTCTGTTGGGCTTGCGTTGCGGCGTATCCGGGTAATAGATGCCCCTAATGATACGGGGAAGGCGAGGTTGGACCTGAGGGGCACGTCATGGGAAACGTAGACCTAAGGCCACCACGCTGGCTTTTGGCTGGCGGGTCGCTAGAGCGTGATGGTCCTCCGGGCCTGCTCATGCGGCTCTGGCTGGTCGTGGAACTGACCTTGCTGTTTGTCGGCCTGCCGCTGGCGCTGAAGCACGCCGTTCATATCGAGAAGATGCCACTCTTCTTGGTGTTGCAGCCGGTGCTGCTCGCCTTCATCGTGTTTCTGCTTTGGGACCGCTGGTTCCTGCTCCGCCGCGAACTGGTCAAAGGGTTTCGCCTGTCCGACCTCGGCTCGATCCTGGCGGTCTTCCTGATCGCCGGTGGTATGGTCGCCGCCTATATGCAGCAGCAAATGCCGGAGCGGTTTCTAGCCTTCCCGACGCAGCGTTATCAAACCTACGAGAGGGTGATGATCCTCTATCCGCTGGTGTCCGTTTTCACCCAGGAACTCGTCTACCGCACCTTTTTCTTTCACCGTTATGGCCCGCTATTTGGCGAGATGCGTTGGGCGCTAGTGCTCATCAATGGGGCCTTGTTCGGCTTCGCGCACATCGTCTTCGACAACCAAGTGGCGATCATTGGAACCACCGCCATCGGCATTCTGCTAGCGTACCGCTATGCGACGACGCGGTCGTTCTGGGCAGTCTTCATCGAACACACGCTGTGGGGCTGGCTCGTCTTCACCGTCGGCCTAAACAAGTACTTCTTTACCGGCATCTCCAATATGCCCGCCTGGCACCGGCTCAACGATGGGCTGGAAACGCTCCAGCGTCAGTTGGGGATCTAGTCGCCCTCGCTCTTCATAAGCCAATTTTCCAGCGCCGGGATCAACTCACCCAGTTTCCGGTAACCTGCAGTGACGAGCTGCGGTGGGCCGTCTGGGTCTTCGGCGAGAAGCGTCGGATAGCCGGTGATCCCGAGCCGCGGCCCGGCGAGAAAATCGTTCGCTGTCGATGTGTGGATTTCAGGGCTGTCGAACTTGGCAAGGAATGTATCTTTGTCGACACCGGCTTCGCCGGCGAGTTGGGCAAGAGTATCCGCCTTAGTGACGTCCTTACCATCGGCGTAAAAGGCATTCTGGATTGAGCGGAAAAACCTTAAAGAGCGGTCTGTGGCAATGGCGCGCACGGTGACCACCGCCCGGCACGCCGGCTCGGTATCGTAAATGAATCCGTCGCGGTCGAAGAACGAAAAATCGAATGGCTGGCCAGACTGTTCGGCTACATGCTCCCAGTGGTTTCGGATCGACGATTTGAGCTTTTGGTCCATTGGTTCAGTTGTTCCAGGCCTGAGACCGCCCATTACCAGCAGCACCGGCAGCCGCTTCTTGAAGTGCTCGGCGACAAGATCGATCTGCGGCGCGAATCCCCAGCACCAAGAGCACATCGGATCGGCGTAGTAGGTGAGATGTTTCATGATCCTTGCCTGCATTCTGCTCTGCCCAACGTGAGCGATCGAACTCTACACCGGTGAGCATTATACGCCACTTGTCCGTATTCTTCCTGATACGTCCCGACAATGCCCGTTAAATGGGCTCGAAATACGCGGAACAATCGACCAGTTTCGGCCTTGAAGAAACCCACCAATTCTCGCCGGTATATCAATGTCCGAACAATCCGCCTGCGTTTCTACTGCCGGCAACAGAGCCGCAGAAGACAAGACACGCACCAAGCGTGACGTCCCCTTGCCCACGCCGGCGCATATGGTGCTTGCGTCCAGCCTAGTGATACTTGCCGACTACCTGTTCTTTGGCCAACGGCTGGGTTGGACTGCCGGTCTGTTCGCCGGCACGCTCCTTATGGCAATGGTGGTCTTGAATGTTCGGCTGATTGCGAACCGAGCTGGCTCAGTCCTGTTTATCCTGCTCGCTGGCCTATGCCTGGTCATGGTCGAGGAACCGACCGAGCTTTCAATCGTACTGTTCATCCTCGGACTCGCAGCTCTTGCTCACGCTGATGAACCTCGTCTTGTGGCGAGCGCGGGGCTCTGGCTGACGGGGGCATTACATTTCCTGCTGACGTTCTTCTTCCGCCTGCCGCTGGATTTCATTGAAATGCCTAGCTGGCCACAAGGTCACGGCGCGTTCCAGCGGCTGCTCCGCGCTGCGCATGTGTGGATTCTACCGCTATGCTTTGCTGCCGGCTTTCTACTGCTTTTCGCCGCGGGCAATCCAATAATCGCGAATAGCCTTGAGCTGCTGCTCTTGTTTGAGAAGCTGGAACTCCCTAGCTCCTCCCGGATTTGGTTTTGGCTTGTTTTCGCATTCGGCATCTGGTGCTTTCTGAGAGCGGTCGCCTTTTCAGGTGAGAAGGAACAAATCAGGCCTGCACAGTCAGCAACACCTAAGAGTGAGCAACAGGTCACGTTTCTAACCCAAGAAATCATCGTTCGCTCATTGGCTCTGTGCAATGCTGTATTCGCACTCCAAAACAGCCTTGATCTGCAATATCTATGGGCCGGAGCATCGCTGCAGGAAGGCCTGACCTACGCCTCGTATGTCCACTCCGGCACTTTTACTCTGACAGTAGCCGCGCTCCTCGCTGCCTGCTTTGTTCTGCTCGCGTTTCCATCGCGCACCACAAAGCAACCTTCACATTGGGCTTACGTGCTCATGTATCTCTGGGTCGCGCAGTCAGTTCTTCTCGTCATCTTTGCGATGCAGCGGATGGGAATCTACATCGACGCCTATGCGCTGAGCTATCTCAGGGTGGTCGGTCTAATGGGCATGGGCCTTGTCGCCATTGGTTTGATGCTGATTGTCGCACGTATCGCCCTGTCGAAGAGCAGCCGCTGGCTTTTCAACGCCAACGCCATAGCGTTTCTCTTCGTTCTTTATCTGTCCTGCTTTGTCGATTTCGGACGCATCATTGCGGATTACAACGTGTCACAGTGCGGTAAGGCCGGCGGGCAAGCAACAGTCGTAGACGTCAACTACCTATTGCGCCTTGGTCCTTCAGCTCTGCCTGCGCTAAAAACACTGAAGTGGTCTTCAGAGTGCGAACGAGTTAGGCGCTGGAAAGAGAATGGCTTCGAAGCACGGTTGGCGCGCCGTGTTGAAAGTCTTACAAACGAGATCAAAAGCCGCCAAGAAGACTGGCGCGCCTGGACTTATCGCGGCCATCGCCTGATGCAGGAACTCAGTTTGAATTGAGCCGAAGACGTCACCATTGTTCGCGCCGCTCTGATCGGCTACAACCGCTTCCTTAACCGGTTTCCCGACACACCCTAAAAGCGACAGGAGCGCCCAGAATGGCGAACCCGCAATACGTCTATCACATGCACAAGCTGTCCAAGGCCTACCCGGGCGGCAAACAGGTCTTGAAGGACATCTCCTTGTCGTTCCTGCCCGGCGCCAAGATTGGCGTTGTCGGCCTCAACGGCGCTGGTAAGTCGACGCTTTTGAGGATCATGGCCGGTGAGATGAGCGACTTCGTCGGCGAAGCTTGGGCCGCCGACGGCATCAAGGTCGGCTATCTGCCGCAGGAGCCCGAACTCGATCCGGAAAAGAACGTGCTCGACAACGCCATGGAAGGTGTTGCCGAAAAGAAGGCGCTGCTCGACCGCTACAACGAACTGGCCATGAACTATTCCGACGAGACGGCCGAGGAGATGGCCACTCTGCAGGACCAGATCGATGCGCAGAACCTTTGGGATCTCGACACCCAAGTCGAGCAGGCCCTTGATGCGTTGCGCTGTCCACCCGGTGACGCCGACGTTAGCAAGCTCTCGGGCGGTGAAAAGCGCCGCGTCGCGCTAACCCGCCTACTACTCTCGAAACCCGACATCCTGCTGCTCGACGAGCCAACCAACCACCTCGACGCCGAGTCCGTCGCCTGGCTGGAACGCTTCCTTATGGAGTATGCCGGATGCGTCATCCTCGTTACCCACGACCGCTACTTCCTCGATAACATCACCGAATGGACACTCGAACTGGATCGCGGTCAGGGCGTTCCCTATCACGGCAACTATTCGAGCTGGCTGGAGCAGAAGGCCAAACGTTTGGAAGTCGAGAAGGGCCAGGAGGATGCCAAGCAACGCGCATTGAGCCGAGAGTTGGAGTGGATCCGCTCCTCGCCGAAGGCCCGTCAGGCAAAATCCAAAGCCCGCATCACGGCATATGAAAAGATGGCCGAAGAAGCCGGCCGCGACGACGTCGCACGCACCTCAATCAATATCGCGACGGGCCCGCGTCTCGGAGACGTTGTCGTCGAGACCGATAAACTGCAAAAGGGTTTCGAAGACCGTCTGCTGATCGACGATTTGAGTTTCAAACTTCCCCCGGGCGGGATCGTCGGTGTCATCGGTCCCAACGGTGCCGGTAAGACGACGCTGTTCAAGATGCTCGTTGGTGAAGAAGAGCCAGATGGCGGCGCGATCCGCGTCGGCGATACCGTCAAGATCTCCTACGTTGACCAGTCCCGCGATGACCTTGATCCCAAGAAGACGGTCTGGGAAGTCATCTCGGACGGCCTCGACATCGTCTCGCTTGGTGGTAAGCGCGAAATCCCCTCACGCGCCTACTGCAGCTGGTTCAACTTCAAGGGGACTGATCAGCAAAAAAAGGTCAACATGCTCTCCGGCGGGGAGCGCAACCGGGTGCATCTGGCCAAGCTTCTCAAAGATGGCGGCAACCTGTTGCTACTCGACGAGCCGACCAACGACCTCGATACCGAGACCCTGTCGGCTCTCGAAGCCGCTTTGGAGGATTTTCCAGGCTGTGCCGTGGTCATCAGCCACGATCGCTTCTTCCTCGACCGCCTCGCCACCCACATCCTGGCCTTCGAGGGCGATAGCCACGTCGAATGGTTCGAGGGCAACTTCGAGGCTTACGAGGAAGATAAAAAACGCCGCCTCGGCGACCAGGCCGTCGAACCCCACCGCATCAAGTACAAACGGTTCGAGCGGTAGGGCGTTTCGGTACCAATCAGGACCAACCGCAGCCGTTACAAGCGGCCGGGTTCCGGGCAGCGCCAAGCAGGTCGCCTCGAGACCGGCCACTCTTGCGGCTGAATTTTGCAGGTTCGGGGTTCACGGCATAGGGAATGGTAATATTGCTTGAAAGTTCGGGAAGAACTCCCAGTTTAGTTTGAGCAAGAATTCCGTAAATGCTCCACCGAGGCCCCTTCCCCAGGAGCTTCTAAGGCTTAATCAGATACTTGGAGATGACGTAATGAAGCGATTGATCGCGCTTTCCGCCTGCGTACTGCTTGCCAGCACCGCTGCATTTGCCGATGAGAAGCCGTCGGCAGCAGAGGCCGCAAAAATCAAGGAAGCACTTGCAGCCTGGGGCTGCTCGGGCGGTGAATATGAAAAAGAGTCGGAAGCAAGCAGCGTTTACGAAGTCGACGACGCCAAGTGCGTCGGAGGCGCCCAGTACGATGTCAAGCTGAATAGCAATTTCGTAGTGCGCAGCATCTCGGCGGACTGAGTCGTAAGAACGCTTGAGTTGGTAGGCGGCCCTGGGACCTCATTGTCCCAGGGCCGTTTGTTTTTTGGATTGCGGCTGCACACCGCATTGGAGGTTGCGAGACTTGCCGATCTCGCCGGATAGATAGAAGGTTTGTTCGCAAGGGTCTTGAATATCACGGATCTCAAAAAATGACCCCTACAACTCGAACGAGCAAGTCAGCGAAACGGTGTTTGCGTATGAAAAGAGGCCTGACGGGCGCTATACTGACTGGCCTTCTCATCGCCCACGTGAATTTGGTGGGCACTGCCATCGCCCACGCCGAGACAGCACTGATTGCCGTTGCTGCGAATTTCGCCGATCCGGCCAAGCGATTGGCCGAGGACTTTGGCGCCCAAACTGGCCATTCTCTAAAAATCAGCACCGGCTCGACAGGCCAGCTTTACGCACAGATTACGAACGGTGCACCTTTTGATGTCTTTTTGTCCGCCGACGCCGCGCGACCGGAAAAACTCGAAAAGGTGGGGTTAGCTGTGGCGGGAAGCCGTCTTACCTACGCGCTCGGTAGGCTCGTGTTGTGGGGGGCAGGGACAACGCCCATCAACGAACGAGCCGAGGCGATATTGAGCGACCCGCAATTTCGATCCTTAGCCATCGCTAATCCAGACCTCGCACCTTACGGCGCCGCCGCCCGTGAAACTCTGCAAGCCCGGGGGCTCTGGGACTCCCTGAAAGGCCGCCTCGTCTTTGGCCAGAACATTGGACAAACGCGTGCCCTAGTCGCCACGGGTAACGCCGAAATAGGTTTTGTTGCGCTGGCGCAAATAAAGGACTCGAGCGCCACGGAGTCCTATTGGCTTGTGCCAGAAAAAGATCACCAACCGATCAGCCAGGACGCGGTTTTGCTCACCCGCGCACGCGATAACGCGGCCGCTTGTGCCTTTATGGACTATCTAAAAAGCCCACGTGCGAGGCAGATCATTGCGGGCTTTGGTTACGAAAACGGGAGCGGCTAACCGATGCCCGATCTTGGACCCATATTGGTGACGTTGGCCCTTGCAACAATAACAACGCTTCTGCTTCTTATCATGGGAACGCCGCTTGCCTGGTGGCTGGCCTATACGCGCTCGCGTTTCAAGCCGGTTATCGAGGCCATCACCGCGCTGCCGCTGGTCTTGCCGCCGACCGTCCTTGGCTTTTACCTTTTGGTCTTATTCAGTCCCAACACATTACTGGGCAGCTTCTGGGTCACCGTCACCGGCAGTACGCTGGCGTTCTCCTTTGCGGGATTGGTTGTCGCCTCGATGCTCTATTCGCTGCCATTCATGGTGCAGCCACTGCAGACCGCATTCGAAGCAGTTGGTCGCGAACCCTTGGAGGCAGCAGCAACTTTGGGCGCCGCTCCACAGGATGCCTTTTTCTCGGTTGCTGCCCCAATGGCCTTCCGTGGGTTTCTAACCGCGAGCGTTTTAACATTCGCGCATACTATCGGCGAATTTGGCGTTGTGCTTATGGTCGGTGGAAACATCCCAGGCCGCACTAGGGTGATTTCAATTGCCATCTATGAGCACGTCGAAACTCTGAACTATGCTGAAGCGCACGTATTGTCCGCAGGCCTCCTCATCTTTTCCTTCGCCGTGCTTGTCGCGGTCTATGCCTTGAACCGGAGATCGCCGCTTAATGTGGGATGATCCCGTCCTCTCCTTGGATATTCGCATCGGCATCGCAGCCTTCGAGCTGGCCGTCGAGCATGAGCTGCCGCTTGCCGGAATAACGGCTCTTTTCGGCCATAGCGGCAGTGGTAAGACGACATTGCTGCGTATCTTGGCCGGATTGGAGCGTGGAGCCGAGGGCAGCATCGCGTTCAATGGCGAGGTCTGGCAAGCGACCGCCCCGCAGAAGGTTTTCGTTCCCACCGAGTTGCGCAACGTTGGCTACGTCTTCCAGGATGCCCGGCTTTTCCCGCATATGACAGTTGCTGGAAACCTAACTTATGCGGAGCAGCGTGCTAGGCGGAGAGGCAATGCAATCGATAGTGCTACCGTTTATGCACGCTTCGGTCTCAAGCCGCTTATGGATCGGCATCCTGCGACGCTGTCGGGCGGCGAGCGTCAGCGCGTTGCGATTGCGCGGGCGCTGTTGACCAAGCCACGTCTGCTATTGATGGACGAGCCGTTGTCGGCCCTCGACGCCCGCCGCAAGGCTGAGATTCTGCCTTACATTTCTCGTTTGCCGACGGACTTTGGCGTCCCAGTCGTCTATGTCACCCATTCGGTAGATGAGGTGGCGTATCTGGCCGACACCATGGTTGTCTTGTCGGAGGGCAGCAAGCTTGCCGCCGGTCCGGTTGCCGAGACCCTGGCGCGGCTGGACCTTGGTCCGGCTACAGGCCGCTTTGAAGCCGGTGTCCTTCTTGAAGCGACCGTGGTCCAGCATGACAAGCTCTACCATTTGACGGAATTGGCACTTGGCGGAGCGGCCTTGTTCGTCCCGTTGATAGACGCCGCGCCGGGCACGGGAATTCGACTGCGCGTGCGCGCCCGCGATGTTGTTCTCGCGATCCGGCGCCCCGTCGAGATCAGCTCTTGCAACATTCTATCGGGGAAGATCTTGGAGATCGTCGAGGAGCCGCAGACTGCGTTTGCCGAGACGCTTGTCGAGGTCGAAGGCGGACGTCTCCGCGCCCGCCTCACCCGCCAGGCCGTCGCCGATCTGAACCTGCACGGAGGTGCTGAAGTGTATGCCATGATTAAGAGCATTTCACTTGCAGGAGGCGTTTCGACGGTCGCGCGCGCCGTCGACGTCGACGGCTAGCGTGGTCTAACCGGCGTGTTCGCCGATACCGCCGGAATGTGCGGCTTCCTGTGCCAAAACCCGCACCCTTTTGGGTGCCGTGGTATTGGCCCATCCATAGGCTAGCATCGTCATCAGCGCCGAGGCCGCAAAGAAATAGACACCGGGTTGGACAACCGCTTCCGTGTATCCGGACGAGTTGACGTAGAAAATCATCAAGGCAAGCACCATGACATCGGTCATCGAATAGCGCCCCAGCCATTCCATCGTGGAAATTGACTTCTTACGAAACTCCGGACTGAGGTCGGGCGAGGTCACGAGCGTCAATAAGTAGAACAACTTGAGAAACGGAAACAGGATCGAGAAGACAAACAGAACGGCGCAAAGGAATAGTTCTCCGTTCTGATAAAGCGCATAGATGATCGTCGAGATGGAATGCTCAGCGCTCCACACATAGACGGTCGTGAAGCGGATCACCGGCAGGATGATGCCGAGCGCAAAGAACACCGTTGCCACGATGATGAGGAAGCTCAAGACGAAGTTGCGGAACGGTTGTTTTTTGGTGACGAGGATGGTGTCGTGACCGCGGTCGTCCTCGGCGCCCCGATCGGCTCCGTTGACCGCGCTTCCATTGCCTGCCGCAAGCCCAGTCTTGCCGGAAGCCATGGCCTTCGCCCGCGCGTTCCGCACGGCTTCGGAAGCGACACTGGGTAGCCAAGCATATGCGAGGATCATCAGGACGATGGCGGCCGTGAAAAAGTAAACGCCGTTCAAGCTGGAGGCATCGTAAACCCCCTGGCTCTTGATAAAAAAGATCATCAAAGCCAGCACTAACACATCGTGCATCGACCATTTTCCGAGCCATTCAAGGGCCCGCAAACGCCAGTGCTGGCGAATGATTTCTTCATTAGGCAGGGTTGAGATAAGAAGCAGATAGAGCAGCTTGAGGATCGGAAACACGATTGAAAAAACGAGGACCGTCAGCCCCAGGAAGTACTGCTTGTCGTTCAACAGAACCTCGACGGTGGACAGCAACGAATGCTGCGTTGTCCAGAAAACGTATTTCGTCAGTTTGATGATCGGCAGCGAAATGCCAAGTGCCAGACACACGCTGGCTCCCAAGATCGCAAGGCTCAATAAGAAGCGTCGCCCGCCAATCCGCATCTCCCGTGGTTCACTCCCTTGAAGCGCTATCCAATCCGCCATTCAAAGCCATTAAACGACACAAGCGATGAAAAAAGGACCAGCACGCGGTTGGCGTACCAGTCCTATTATCATTCCTACGGATGCGGTTAACAGTCCCTGCGGATCGCGCGGATCAGGCCGTCATCACCTTTGACTTGTCGTAAGGAACACCCTTTTCCTCGAAGACCTGCATCAGCGAGCCGTCTTGGAACATCTCCTTGACGATGTCGCAGCCTCCTTGGAATTCGCCTTTGACGTAAAGTTGCGGAATCGTAGGCCAGTTGGAAAATTCCTTAATTCCATCGCGCACCGACATGTCATCGAGGACATTGACGTCCTGATAGTCAACGCCGAGATAGCCGAGTATCTGCGCCACTTGGCCGGAGAAACCGCACTGCGGAAACTGTTTCGTGCCTTTCATAAACACGACAACATCGTTGTTGGCGATCTGCTTGCGGATCCAGTCGTTGATCTCTTGCTTGCTCATTGGGCGCTTTCCTTATGCTTCCAGTTGCCGCTGTCGCTGCTGACGTTCGGCGCGAACCTACTAGATCAGCATGTGGTGACGGGCGCCGCGCTGTCAATCTTGCGGCACGGCTGTTGTCAACGCCAGGGCATGTAGGACATCCCCCATTTGCCCCTGCAGCGCCTGATAGACCATTTGGTGCTGCTGCACACGGTTCTTTCCTTGAAACGCCTTTGAAATAACGTGTGCGGCGTAATGGTCGCCGTCTCCGGCAAGATCGCGAATTTCAATATTTGCATCTGGAAAGGCCTCCTTGATCAGCCGTTCCAGTTCGCTCTGCTCCATGGGCATGAGGCGGAATCTCCGTGCACTTTACAGCGTTCTATTCGGCAGCGGCGGCCTTGCCAAGATCAAGACGACCTTCGATAACGTAGCGTAGGACCGCGACGATTTCGTCGACGGTTTCGGCGACTGCGAGTGCCGCTGCGTCGACTTCTTTTAACGCGTGGGCGTGCTCGGGCGGATGCATGATGATCAGCGGCGTGTTGAGCGCGGCGGCATAGCCTGCGTCGAACGCCGCATTCCACTGCTTGTACTTCTCGCCAAAGCGGACGATTACAATATCTGCCGACTCAATCAGATTGCGGGTGCGGATGGCGTTGAGTTTGGCACCCTTGTGGTCATGCCAGAACTTGTTTGGTTCCGGCCCGAGGATCGCGACGCCACAGTCGTCGGAGTATTCATGATTGGTGACGGGCGTCGTGAACGAGACCGGTAGCCCAGCTGCCGCTGCCTTTTCCTCAATCTGTTGACGCCAGTCGGTGTGGATTTCACCGGAAAGATACACATCCCAATGATCCATGGCTGGATTCTCCCTTGTTGCTGACATTGCGGCCCGGCCCCATAATCGGCCTAGCGGCTTCGTGGGGAACATAGGCGATCAGGCAGCCTGATGCGAGCCCCACATAGGCAGCCATAAAAAGATGACGCCCGCCGTCCCAAAGGGAAGCGGGCGTCTTGCTGACGGCAGCGAGCGATTGGCTCAGGCTGCTTTCACCGTATTAAGCCCCAGCCTCTCCTTCGCAAGTTTGAGCGCCGCGACGTAGTCGGGTTTGCCCGATCCCAGCAGCGGTACGCCTGGAACCACCAAGACCTCGGCGGGAACCGTCAGCTCCGCTGCGCCATGCTGTCTTGCATGGGTGAGGAACTCGGCACGTTTAATCTTGTCGTCAGCGGTCACCAAAACGAGGCGTTCACCCTTACGCTGATCAGGAAGCGAGACAACCACCGATAGCGACGCCGGCCAGATGTCGGCCGCCATTGCCTCCACTGCGGCAAGGGAAACCATCTCACCGCCGATTTTGGCAAACCGCTTCGCGCGCCCCTTGATAGTGATGAAGCCTTCCGCATCGATGTCGACGATGTCGCCAGTATCGTGCCACCCATTAACCGGTGGCTGCAGAACACCAGGATGTTCCGCACGTAGATAGCCGAGCATCACATTGGGTCCGCGCACGAAGAGTCGGCCGCCATCATCGATGCCAGGCACCGGTTCGAGACGTGCTTCCATTAGCGGCGATAGTCGACCCACCGTGCCCGCCTTGTTGGCAAGCGGAGTATTGATGGCCAGAACGGGTGCGGTCTCGGTGACGCCATACCCCTCCAGGATGCGCACGCCAAACTTCTCCATGTAGAGCGATCGGGTGCTGTCCTTCACTGCTTCGGCGCCAGCAAGAATGAGCCGCAGCCGGGCAAAGTCGTATGGGTGTGCCGCCCGCGCGTAGCCACGGAGGAAGGTATCCGTGCCAAATAGGATTGTTGCGTTCGTCTGATAGACGAGTTCCGGCACGATTCGGTAGTGCAGCGGAGAGGGATAAAGGTGCACGGGCACGCCGCCGACGACTGGCATGACGAGCCCCGCCGTTAGGCCGAACGAGTGGAACACCGGAAGCACATTGAACACTTTGTCCTGGCCGTTGACTGCCACCCGAGTGAGGCATTGGAAAGCATTGGCGAGGATGTTGCGGTGTGAGAGTACGACCCCCTTGGGGGTACCCTCGCTGCCCGAAGTGAAGAGAATAGCTGCGGGGTCATCGGGCTGGCGTTTGACCTGCGGCCGCGGTGCCGCCATGAAGCCGGCGACTTTATCTCCAAAGCCGATAGAGGCTTTGACGTCCTCCAAATAGACTACCTTGGCTTGTTGCCCAATTGCTTCGACAATCTTTTCAAGGTGGGCCTTTTCGACGAACGCCCGTGACGTCAGAACTATCCTAAGTTGCGCCGCGGTGCAGGCCGCACAAACGTTCTTTGCACCAGCAGTGAAATTCAGCATCGCCGGAACACGACCAATCGATTGCAGGGCAAAGAACGTCACCGCCACGCCTGCTGAGTTAGGCAACAGAACGCCGACGTTTTCGCCTGCTTCAGTTTGCCTTAAAAGCTTCCGCCCCAGCACCTGCGAAGCCGTAATCAGCTTGTCGTATGACAGTGAGGTGCCAAGTGGGTCCTCGATCGCTGGCTTGCCGGTGTCACGCGTGTCGCGGGCATCCACCAGAGCTTCAAAAAGCGTCTGCTCGAAGTTGGCGGTTTTGACGGCGGCGTCGACCATGATGTCCTGCAGCTTTGCACCGGCAGCCTGACGACGCTTGCGGCCCTTGAGCTCCTCCGACACGTCAAGCGTAACGGGCGGCAACACCGTGACGGTTGTTTTCGGGAACCAGACCTTTTTCGTCTGTAGATTGTTCATAAAGCCAAACGGCGAGCGTTCCGGCCCGTCGATCCGTACCGGCACAACGACGGCATCCGCCTTGTCGGCGATCATGGCGGTGCCGTCGTAGACTTTCATCAGCCCGCCCGTGACCGTCAGCCGACCCTCCGGGAAGATCACTAGTGTCTCGCCCTTTTTGACGTGATTGATCAATCCGCGCATTCCTAAAGGCCGGGTAGGGTCGATCGGCCAGGCTTTCGTGAACCTCAGGAATGGCCGCACCCACCACTTCTCAGACATTTGCGTGTCGATTGCATAACCAGCGTGGCTTGGCAGCACCGAGTAAAGGATCGGGGCGTCGAGCAGAGACAGGTGATTGGGGGCAATGATAGTCCGCTCGCCTTCGGCGGTAAGGTTTTCAAGGCCGCGCACTTCGAGGCCTAGGAATAGCTTGAAGATGAAGCGGCTGAGGTCCTGCATTCCATCTCGGCCCCACGCGCGCAGCACGAAGTAGACGACAGCGATATTGCCAAGGCCAAGGGCTAAGAAAAGCTCCGGGATGCCAACGCCGTACGCCTGCAGCGCTGATAGCGCTAGCGTCGCACCCGACATAAACGCTGCATGCAGAATATTGACAGCGGCGATGACACGGGCGCGGTGATCGGGTTTCGCCCACGACTGGATCGCCGCGAACGACGGCACGATGAACAGACCACCGGCCGCTGAAAGCAGGATCAAGTCAGCCATCAGCCAGGCACCGCTTGTTGACTGAAGAAACGCGATCACGCCGACGGAACCGGCTTCAGCCGCCGGCATGTTCCAAAGCAGGCGGGCGATGTCGAGGCCGGCGATACCCATCAAAAGCGCGCCGATCGGAACCAGCGCCAGGTTCGGCCGGTGGTGGCTTGCCTTCGCGGCAAGATAGGAGCCAAGCCCGATGCCAACGGTGAACGCCACCAGGCCCAGGGTGGCGACTTGTTCGGTGCCACCGAGTGTTTCCTTGATCAGCGTCGGCAGCAGCGACAGCGAGACAATTCCTGCAAGCCAGAACCAGCCGGTGATGAGACCGCCGATCCACAACCGCCGATCTTCGCGCAATTCGCCAAGTAGCCTGAATGTCGAGACGAGCGGGTTCTTCGTGATCATGAGGTCCGGCACTGCTTCGCCGGTCGGTTTGATCAGGCTCGCCGACCACAAGCCGAGTGCGGCGAACAAGATCATGGTTCCGGCGACAGCCCATGGCGGGATCAACGCCGCCGAGCCGTCACCGGTCATAGCGATGCCGCCGGCGATCGTGCCGACAAGAATGGCTAGGAACGTTGCGCCCTCAACCAGCGCATTCGCGGCCGAAAGCTCGCGCACTTCGAGATGGTCGGGAAGAATACCGTACTTGGTTGGGCCAAACAGCGCCGCCATTGAGCCGAAGCCAAACAACGCGGAAAATAGAACGGGAACCGCCCACTCATTCAATTGAGGATCACTTGACGCGCTAAGAATGAAGCCGACCGCCGCCAAAGCCGCGATCGGGATCTCGGCAAGCTTGATCCATACAACAACTTTTGCTTTGTCGTATTTGTCGGCCAGTTCGCCGCCAAGCGCGGACAAGAAGAAGAAAGGTACGACCAGCGTCGCTGCCGCCAGCGTCACCAGCGAAGCACCGTGCTCTGCGCCGATCCGGAACAACACGAGGAAGACAAGCGCGGTCTTGATGAAGTTGTCGTTGAGCGCCGACAAGAACTGACACCAAAACAGCGGGGCGAAGCGGCGGGATGTCATCAGGTCTTTGAACATCAGCGGTGTCCTCGGGAGGGCGCTCGGTCATATGCGGCGCTGAGTATGCGGCAGGTTTGAGGATGACGAACGGCGGGTCTTTATTAAGACAGTTCACATCCAAGGCTGACACCTTCAACGCGTTCCCGCGCTCTGGCGTTTGGTTCGCCGGGGACGATGCTCCCCTCGAACGCACATGGGCAAGCGGGTTTTTCATCCGTCCACTTCTTCGATTTCGTTGCCGAGGCCATGGCTGGCGTGCTTCTACAAGTTTCTCCATACTCCCGGATCAGTGGCGGTGCTACAAAATCAAAAGCGAACAAGATTCACGGCCCTGCACAACAATCGAGCTATTCACGAACGTTGTTCACAGTGTGGCTCTTCCTGTTTCAAGCGACGAAAGCGAGTTCGGCGACGATCGCAAAGCACGCAAGCCGATAGATTTTTAGCTCAGCTGAGCTAAAACCGCTGTTACGTCGTCACCTTTTCAGATCGCTATGAACTAAGCTCACATCATCGACGCGGGGAGTTGTGAACGAGGTTCAAAGGCTGCTGGTTAGGAGATATGGTAAAAATAGGCATCTTTCCCTCTGACGCGCGGTTCTGCCCTTTAATGCCGCCAGTTACGTCGCCTATATTCTCTAGCATACCAACCTAAGACAGCAGTATTTTGACTAAAGGAGGCCTGATTGCCACGCACCGGGATCAGCAACTCGGCGTCGGAGGGGATTCAAATCAATGTCAATGGCGAGCAGTGCTGGACGCAGGCGCCGACGTTGGAGGATCTACTGGCATCGTTAGACTTCTCTAAGATCCGCGTCGCGACGGCGGTCAACGGAGACTTCATCCCAGCCGCCGCACGCGCGCGCTGTAAACTTGCCGCCGGAGATCGCATCGAGATCCTGTCTGCCCGTCAGGGTGGTTGAATCAGCATTGACATCAACAGCAATAAGACGACCATGAACCTCATCGCCAAAGTTCCCCCCGATACCCAGGACGACCTCGAGTTTTACGGTGAGACCGTATCCTCACGCTTGCTGCTCGGCACCGCGCTTTACCCTTCGCCGCAGGTTATGGCGGATGCAGTGAAGGCGAGCGGCTGCCAGATCGTCATCGTATCGCTGCGGCGTGAATCCGCACGCGGCAAGATTGGCGAACGCTTCCTGGAGTTGATCAACAGCCTCGGTGTGCACGTGCTACCCAATACGGCGGGATGCCGCTCGGCCAAGGAGGCCGTGACGACGGCGCAAATGGCGCGTGAGCTTTTCGGCTCCGCGTGGATCAAGCTTGAGGTCATCGCCAACGACGACACGTTGCAACCAGACTTGTTCGGGCTGGTCGAGGCCGCCGAGGTTCTCAACAAGGATGGCTTCAAAGTCTTCCCCTACACCACCGAAGACCTTGGCGCCGCAGAGCGCCTCGTTGGCGCCGGATGCCGCGTGCTGATGCCTTGGGGCGCGCCAATCGGAACTGGACGAGGCTTGGCGAATCCCTATGCGCTCAAAACCATGCGCAACTATTTTCCCGACATACCGCTGGTTGTCGATGCCGGGATCGGCGCGCCGTCACATGCTTCACAGGCGATGGAAATGGGCTACGACGCCGTGCTTTTAAACACGGCGGTCGCCAAGGCCGCCGATCCGGTTCAGATGGCCACTGCCTTTGCCATGGCCATCGATGCAGGTCACATGTCTCGTCGCAGCGGACTGATGGAAACACGAGATATGGCCGCCCCTTCAACGCCTGTCGCCGGCACACCATTCTTTGATCTGGGGGCGTCATCAAAGACATGAGGGAACGCACCGGCCTCGACGTCTTCTATCCAATCGTGCCGAACCTCGAATGGCTTGTACGTATCGTCCCACTTGGTGTGCAAACCATTCAGCTCCGCCTAAAAGACGCACCCGAGACAGAGGTGCGCAAACAGATTTCCGCCAGCATCGAAATCGCGCACGAATACGATTGTCAGCTCATCATCAATGATTACTGGGTTCAGGCGATCGATATCGGTGCCGACTATATCCACCTAGGCCAAGAGGACCTGGCCGACGCCGATCTGTCAGCGATCAAGGGTGCCGGTCTCAAGTTGGGCATATCAAGCCACGACCCGGACGAGCTTGAAATCGCGCTTGCAGCCGAACCCGATTACGTGGCCCTGGGGCCGGTCTTTGAAACCAAGCTCAAGAAAATGAAATGGCCGCCGCAGGGTTTGGACCGCGTGGCGCAATGGAAGCACCGAGTGGGTTACCTGCCGCTTGTCGCCATTGGCGGCATAACTCCCGCACGCGCACCCGACGTCCTCGCTGCCGGGGCTGATGCCGTTTCAGTGGTCACGGATTTCCTCACCCATCCCGAGCCGGAAATGCGGGTCCGCGAATGGCTGGCGCTCTTACGCCAGTGATGTCGTGGCCCCAAGACCGCGATCTAGGATGGCCAACTCTTTAATTAACTCCAATAGTACAGTGCAATGACGTCTTCGAATACCCATGTATTCTTGTATGGTGGGCCTTCTCAGGCATCTCCGGCATAGACAACTCAGATTCGAGGCTCGACTGGTGGCTCAGTACGGACCACAAGGAACGGGATTCCGCTTCAAGAAGAAAGAAGACTTCAGGACCGGTTTCCATCGCATCTCTACCGAACAGGTCGCCCGCGCGCTGATCGAGTGGCAGCAGGCTGATAACGCGGTTGCCGTTCATGAGACACGCAAGTGCCTCAAGAGATTGCGGTCGCTCTTGCGGCTCGTTCGTCCAGCTCTGGCCTCCCGGGACTTCAAGAAAGAGAATGCTCGTCTTCGCGATATCGCCCGCGCTTTGTCCGCCTCTCGCGACACCCAAGTGATGCTTGAGACGATCGCCTTGCTGCGGACCGAGGCCGGCTCGGCGGAGCGCAGCGCCCTCGACTTGCTGCGTACGCAAGTCACCCAGGCGCGGGTAGGAAAGAAGTCTGGAGAACAAGCCCCAAGGTCCGCTCGCATAGAGACTGCGCTGAAAGGTGTCAGTGAACATCTGAAGCGGTTGCGTCTCAAGGCAACGAACTTCGATGTTGTCGGGCCGGGATTTGAATGGAGCTACCGAAAGGGCCGTAAAGCGTTGGCGGCAATGCGGGTTGCCTACGATGAGGAGGCGTCCCACGAATGGCGCAAGTGCGTGCAGGCACACTGGCGGCAACTTTCACTTCTGAGGGCGGCATGGCCGGAGTTCTTTGAAACCAGAATTGTGTTGGCCCGTCGCCTTTCTGAAGTTCTGGGCCAGGATCACGACCTAGCTGTGTTGTACGCTTATGTCTTGGGTCCTGCGAGGCAGGTTCTCGGTAGCAAGGGTATGGCCGCTGTGACCCGACTGATCGAAATGCGCCAGGCCGATTTGCGACGCCAAGCCCTCCACGACGGCGCCATGCTCTATGCCGATAGCCCCTCAGGTCTCAGAGAACGCGTGCGCCGGTATTGGGACATTTCCGCCAAGCGGTCAAAGTCCGAACTCGTTCCGTTTCGCAATTCCAGGACCGGGAAGCAAAGTCAGCAATGTAAAGAATTCAATCCCGGCGGTGCTCCAGCCGAAACGCACTCGAAATCGAGACTTGGCGCAAGAACTCAGATGCGGCTTCCCAGAAAGCTTGTTCACCGTCAGACGCTAGCAACGAAACCGACTGCCAAAGCCGCGCCGGCGAGAAAACCTAAAAGTGTCACAGGGCCGCAGGTGAAAACTAAAACCTAGCGCTGACGGCGCCGTCCACTCCGCCGCCGCGAACGGTACACACCGTCCTCCAGCATCAACGTGGCCAAGATGCCTTCGCGCAGGCCACGGTCTGCCACCCGCATCCGGTCGCAAGGCCACATCCGGATAAGCGCCTCGAGAATGGCGCAGCCGGCGAGGACCAGGTCCGCACGATCGCGCCCTATACAGGGCTGAGCAATACGCTCTTCGTAGCTCTGACCGACCAGTTTGTAGGTCACCGCTTGAGCATCGGCCACCGAAAGCCAACAGCCATCTACTCGGTTTCGGTCATAACGCGGTAACCCAAGCTGGATCCCAGCAACCGTCGTAACCGTGCCTGACGTACCAAGAAAATGTGTCGAGCGAGAAGTCATGTGTTCCCGCATCCTATTTTCTTTCTCAAACGGCACCAACAGCTCCAGGACGTGATCGACCATCGCTTCAAACAAGCCTTCGGTGACGAATTTGCCGCCGAAGTGTTCTGCTAGGGTCACCACACCGACCGGGAGAGACGTCCAAGAAGTCATGCAGCTTTGCGCTTCCAGTCGGTCGAGCGTGCGGCCCCTCCCATTGGTGAGCTTGTTGAGATCGAGCCAGATCAGTTCTGACGATCCACCGCCGATATCGAAGACCAGAACATAATCGCAACGGCTATCAATGAGCGAGGCACAACCCGAGACGGCCAGCTTGGCTTCCAGCTCTGTGCTGAGGATCTCTATGTCGAGCTCCAAGCGGTTTTGCACCCGGTCGAGGAACTCTTCTCCGTTTTCGGCGATGCGACAGGCTTCCGTGGCCACGAGCCGCGCACGGTGGACGTCGTTGCGCTCAAGCTTACCCGCGCAAACGCGCAAAGCATCCGTGGTCCGTCTCATCGCCGCATCGGAAAGCCTCCCCGACTGCGCGACACCTTCGCCGAGCCGGATGACCCGTGAAAAAGCATCAATAACCCGAAAGCCGCGTCGCGTAGGCCGCGCCAGCAGCAACCGGCAGTTGTTCGTGCCAAGATCGAGCGCACCGTAAATGGGGTTCTCAGGCACGTCGCCGTTTCTGGTATTGTTTGTCTTGGCTTGGTCAGCCGTCATCGCCGGTCGTTTGGCATCGCCATTGCGCGGACCGCGCACCTCTCTCGACGCATTCCCGTTTCGATCGCGGCTTTCAGCTCCGCCTGCTTCGCCGTCAGACGAAGGCGGTTCGCCAACGCTATGATTGTCTGAAAGATCCCGGAATTCGCCCACCGTCCACCTCTCCAGCGCCTGGCACAAACCCCTCTACGACTGTACTCCGTCGCCGTTAGAGCGGCTGGTTCATCAGGCATTTGTCTGGAAACATCTTGCTGACACTCTAGCAGTTCGATCAGTGGCGTAAAGCGATTTGCCCATCTGTCAGCAGTTGCGAATGGGCGAGGTTATGGAAATGCCGTCAAAGTCGGCTAAATCAATAGGGCGTAGGCGGCTTTCAGATGTCTTTTGCCCAGCTGCCGGCGTATAACGTGTCTGCTTGCTTCAGCGAACGCTTCTTGATAGACACCTTTCCATACAGCGCTCCCCGCTCGGGGAGGCGCGCAGGGATGTTGCGTTCGGATGAATGCCGTCGCATTGGGGAATAGGTTAACGGTAGACCCACGGACTCTGACTCCGTTAGTCCTGGTTCGAATCCAGGTTCCCCAGCCATTGTATTTCAATGACTCATAGATTTTCCTCTGGAACATGCTGCTGGTTTTGCGGGAATTTTGCGCGACTCTGCGGGAATTCCACCCCGCAAAACCACCAGTTCTGGGCGTTGTCACATTAAGTGCAATCAGCCTAATTCTAGCAATCGACCAGCAGGCGAAGTGGTTGAAATCCCGCGCCTCAGTATTCGCGGTTATCGGCAAATTCCGCTCAATCGGACTTAGTGCGACAACACCTCTGGAAGGGCTTCAACGGACTCAGCATCATGGAGCAGGAAGCTCTGGGGTAAGATCCATTCTCACGCCATACGTTCGTATTTCGACGGCGTGGCCAAGTGTCAGTGGTGTCCACGACACCGACACTTGGACTAGGTCGATTTCCATCT
Source organism: Filomicrobium sp. (assembly GCA_030665765.1). Lineage (GTDB taxonomy): Bacteria > Pseudomonadota > Alphaproteobacteria > Rhizobiales > Hyphomicrobiaceae > Filomicrobium. The sequence goes on along the minus strand of DAOUZE010000003.1, from coordinate 7,665 downwards.
GCAAAACAAGCTTACGTGCTCCAACGCGGTTTGCGTTGATTGACCTGGGGTGTCAATGGCTTTGAGTAGAGAACCCCAGGCTCTTGTCACCTTCGGGTTGCTCGCAGCGTATCCGAAGGTAACTCACCAAATTGTCGGCGGTACCGTGCCGCGAAGCGGCCAAACTCCCAAACGCCATTTTTAGTCAGAATATCGCTGACACGCATTTCCTCGGCGTTGGCAGCTCGAAGTTCATGGTGGACCTGTCTAAGTTGCCTCAATTGCAGATAATGAACCGGCCCAACACCATAATACTCATTAAATGCGTTCCGGAGCGTTCGCTCTGAAACGCCTGTCAACTTCGCCAATTCCGTTATGAGAGGTAAGCGCGGTAAGTGGTTCTCAATCACGTCTTTGGCTCGACGGATAACTTCGTCTCGGGGGATGCGCGGTCGACCCTCGCGGTTTTCACAGTCCGCAAGGGTCGGCTCTTGAACAATCACACCGGCTAACTTCAGAAATTCTGCGGCGGCAGCTGTCGCGGCACGCGATGATTCAAACTCTGGACATGCAGCCGTGGCGGCAATGATATTCTGAACGAGTGTTCGAAACTGTTTCGCTGCCTCCGGGATCGCGGGCGTTACGCGAACGCCTCGGTTGTGTGTGTTTGATTGAGGCTCCCACTGATTGAAGAGCTGAGTGGGGATGACGACTGCGCACCAGTCGTGCTGGTCTTCGGTGCAAATGGAGAATTCGCACCCTGGCTCTAAAACAGCGAAAGAATTAACGTCTAGTGATCGCCCGTTCGCAGCGTAAGACGCGTCGTTTGTGAGTGGCAAGTAGATGAGATAGCCGCTCGAAAAAGACTGCCCCTCAACGATGTTGCCGCTGCCGAGCCTTCCGAGCTGGACATGAAGGTCCTCAACATTGAGGCGTGTATTGCACCATAAGCGTCGTTGGATATTGCGAGGCAGCATGACGCTGTCGACGCCATCAACCGATTCAACGAATGCGTCGAAATCTTGAAAACGCTCTACCTTCATTTTGCTTCTTATTTCAAGGGTTTTTGCCGGATCTACATAGACACATTGTGTCTCAAGAGAACACTCTAGGCAATATTACACGCTGCTCCGGTGGGCTTGCTGAGCATCAGCATGAAGATCTTCTAAGAATTCTGAGGCGGGATTTACCAATTGATCTTTTTTGGTTTAGTGCGAAGCATCTCGAATGCAGTCAATTGATGATACCATTTGCGCAAAGGTGTGGAAATAATGAAACGAAGAGACTTCATTAAAGCGGTACCTGCCGCCGTGCTCGCGCCGGCTGCACTCTCATCTGCGACGGCCGAGGCTCAACAAACCAAAGCCGAAATTAAAGGAGCGGAAGTGATGACAGCAAAAACGCCTGCGCAATCCGCAGCCGGTGGAGCAAAGGAGGTGCCAGGTTTCGCAGAGCATTTCCTGACGTCCGACATGGATGGCCTCGGCCCTGACGGTAAGCCGAACGGCCAGACGGCAACGTTCAGTGGAGCTTCCAAGGCCAACGCAACGGCCGAAAGTGCATCTTCGAAGATGGAACTGAGCGATGACGAGCAGGCCATTCTCGACGGCAGAGATGGTCCTGAAAAGGCCAAGCTGATGAAGATCCTCGTCAGGTTCGGCGAGACCTTCGGGGCGACGAAGCTGGTGGATCTGGGCGGCGCGCCGCACTCCAACCTCTACATCGGCGCGCCCTATCTCGAGTCCCTGATCGTCATGCTTGAGCAGTGCGCCGCGGCGGGTCTCAAGGCCTACGCGCCCTACACGGTCAACCCGCGCCCCTACGACGTCTACAACGTCCAGAACAACCCGACCGAGATGCAGCTGATCGCCGAGGGCTATCCCCTACAGATGCGACTGGACGCGGTCCACGCGCAGCTCGGCGCGCCGGACCTGAACTTCCGCTCCTGCGCCTGCTACATCGATGACATTGGCAATGCGCCGAAGCCGGGCACGCCGGTGGCCTGGTGCGAGTCCTCGGCGGTGAACTACGGCAATTCGGTCCTCGGCATCCGAACCAATCGCTACGGCGCGGGGATGGAGATGCTCTGCGCCATGCTCGGTAAGGCGCCGCGGTTCGGCCTGATGACCGACGAGGGCCGCAAGGCGAAGTGGCTGATCGATGTGAAGACGAGCGAGGAGCCCGACTGGGGCGTGCTCGGCACGGCGATCGGCCGGAAGTGCGTCGAGGACATCCCTTACATAGCGGGCGTCGACAAGTACTTCGGCGGCGACGTCACCAACGACAACTGGCACAAGCTGAAGTACATGGGCAGCGCCACCGCCGCCGCCGGCGCCGTCGGCTGCTACCACGTCGAGGGCGTGACGCCCGAGCCCAAGGAAAAGGGCCGGGAGATGCTGGCGGAGAACTTCCAGACGTACGTCTTCGACGATAAGGAGCAGCAGGCGATCCTCGACACGTTCGAGAACCTCTGGGACGACCCGGACGGCGACCCGACCGCCGTCTTCATCGGCTGCCCGCACTGCAACTACGAGGAGACCATACGCTGGGCGAAAATGTTCGTTGACGCCCTCGATGCGGCCGGGCAGGAGAAGTTGGCGATCCCCGCCTACATCTTCGCACCGACCGTGACGCGAACGCGCGCGCTGCTGGAGGAGCCCGAGCTGGCGAGCCGGGCGCTCGGCGCCGGGATCAACGTCACCAACATGTGCGGCGTCTCCTACTCCGGCATGAAGGGTTTCTCTGAGCGGGTGCGGGCGGTCACAAACTCCGCCAAGAACCGGAACTACTCGCCCATCCGGTATTTCCCCGACAAGAAGCTCGTGGATATCGCAGTGACCGGAAAGGTCTAAGCTTGAAGGAACATCAAGCGGCATCGGGCTCCGTGAGTCCGATCGCCCAGACACAGCGATCTGATTGGAGACTGAGAAATGGCCAAGACGTTTAAGGGACGCCCGATTGTCCCGGGGAACCTAGAAGGTGAAGCGCTCGTATCGAAGCAGCCGTTCAATACGACCGCATCCTATTTTACCAACATGTTTGCAGGGAACACCAAGGACGCGCCCTGCACGGACGCCAACAATGCGGAGCTCTATAAGAAGGATCTGAGCGGGGCGATCATGTGTACGCCGCAGACGGTCGGATCAACCATGGGCGCTGGCGCGATCATGGGCATGAACCTGCTCGGTGTCGGGTTTAAGGCGATGCTGTTCTCGGACCACATCGACAGCATTGCCGCTGGCGGCCTGATCATGGACGACGTTTGGAACGACCGTAAGGTCATTACCATCGACTTGCTGGGCGATGAGTTCATGGAGGCCGTCAAGACTGGAGATCCGATCTCCATCAAAGAGGATGGAACGGTCGTGGTGGGGTGACAAGCGGCTGTCCCGTCCATTATCACCGCACCAAATTTCAAATTAGAGGTGGTCGACCATTGGCTAGGGTCGGGGCCGACCGGAGCGAACCAAAGGTGCGTTCGAATGCTAGCGGCAAGATGGCTTGCCGTGCCGGTGGCTGACACACAAGCGATGACTGCGGCCCGACCAAGCTTTGCGCACTGAGTAGTCTTAAGGCCGGCGCAAATGCGCAGCAATAACGGTGGAGAAATGTTTTAGATGATTACCAATCAGCCCGTCGAGACAAACGACGACATGCGCAAGGTGACTGACAATATCTTGCGTGATGCTGGTATGACTATCGCGGACGGCGGCGGTAAGGTGACATTCGCTGGTAAGGAGCCCATTAGGAAGACTGTGATAAAGGCTGGCGCGGCACCGGCCTGTGTGCTTGCCGCTAACGCGGTTGCAGATGCCGCGATCTGGAAAGAGCGGACAGGTGAAACCCAGGACATTCATGTCGACCTCCGCAAGGCTTGGATCGAACAGAGCCCCTGGCAGAAGGATGCGCTGTCTTATACGACGATAAGCGGCGTTTCGAAGGCGAGGAACAAGAACGTTTTTGTTCTGAGCCCGAGTATCGCGCGCGCCCGCGACGGCCGGTGGATGGTGTTGTCCCCGCCTTACCCGAGCCAGCAACGCAAGGCCATGAATCTCTTGCGCTGCGGTCCTGATATCGAACAGGTGCGCGCTGCTATGGCCCGCCGCGAATCTTCCGAACTAGAGGAAGCCGCCGAGGCTGTACAAATCCCGCTGCACATCATCCGCACGAAAGAGGAATGGGCCGCAACCGAACAGGGTCGGATTCACGCTGAAACCCCGCTAATTCACATCGAGAAGATCGCGGACAGCGACCCGATTCCTTTGCCACAGGGCGAACGCCCTCTGTCGGGGCTGAAAGTTCTGTCCTTTGTGCATGCGGTCGCTGGGCCCTGCGTCAGCCGGACATTGGCGATGCAGGGGGCGGAGTGCATGAACCTTGACATGCCCGACTGGGTAGAATTCGGGAACTTCTTCTTTACCGCTCACGCCGGGCAGCGGCAGGCCTATCTGGATGCCCGTGAACCGGAAAACCGCAAGCACGTCTACAAGCTGATTGAGGAAGGCGACGTCTTTGTTGAGAACCTGCGACCCGGCCTGGCAGACAGCGAGGGTTATTCGGCGCAGGCGCTGGCTGAACGCAACCCCGGCGTGATCTATGTCAGCGTCAAGCTGAATACGCACGAGGGCCCCTGGACCAACTGGCCGGGTTACGACTTAAACGCCGGCGGCCTTGCAGGCCTCTACACAGCGGAGGGGACCCCCGATCAGCCGCTGCTACCGCAACAGGTGAATGTCGTCTGCGATATCATGACCGGCTACCTCGGCGCGATCGGCGCCAAGGCCGCGCTTCTGCGCCGCGCGAAGGAGGGCGGCAGCTACTCCGTCCGCGTCTCCTTAACACAGTGCGTCCAGTACATGACGAGCCTGGGTTTCAACGACAAGCGGGTTATCGAGAACTTGGAGAACCTCGGCGAGGAGCATCAGATCCTGAAGCCTGAGCTTGTGACCGGGATGACTCCATTTGGTGAATACACTCGGCCCGCTTCGCAGGTCGAGATGTCTGCAACGCCGCAGTTCTGGGACGATCCAATGCTCTATATGCAGGGAGCAAGTCAGCCGGTCTGGATGACAGACGCTAAAGGGGAACCAATGTCGTGAGGCCGGAGTAATGTCTGGTGTGAGACTCGGAACGACATTCCGCAAGGCATTGTCACGTTGACAACCGTTGGCGGCGAGCGATTGCAATACGTGCCATTCTCAAGCTGCCGTGATCACCACTTGCCATGCCTTCATTGCCTCGCTCCGAAACTGCCGAAGTGTCCTACGTGAGATTGGATGGCGTGACCCAAGTATTGGCTCAGCCTCAATCGGTCCATGACATCGCAGGGCTCCGCCTTTGTAGAGGCGCGATATTGAGATCTCGGCAATAAATGGAAACGAGGCCTTGATAGCCGTCCGTGTTGGGCATGGGAACAAAGTCGAAGTGGGAGAAGACGCATGCCAAAATTTGATCCAGCGATAACCGACAAGCTGACGAGCATGGACGCGGATTGGCCACAAGATCCGGCTGTTCCGGAACTTCCGCCGATCCCGGATGCGGTCAACCCGCCCCCGCCAAAGGACAACTATCTATGGAAGTACTATAATGACCACACGCGTAAGCCGAGAGCGATGCCCCCGAGGCCGCTGACGGACATTGTGAACGAGGAGGCCCCGCTGGAGGCGGATGTCTGTTGGTCAATGCGCAGTCCCTATAGCTATCTGACGCTCAACCGCCTCACATGGCTGCACTCGAATTACAACGTAAACATCAACATACGGGTGATCTTCCCGGTGGCGGTGCGCACACGTCATGAGAGCGGCAAAGCCGGGTCGGGCCGCTGGTATAAAATGGGCGACGCCTTGCATGACACGCACCGCACCGGAAAGTATGAAGGCGTTCCGTTCAAATACCCGTATCCGGACCCGATCTGGCAGAATGAGTATCCCCCTGAAAGCGCGGACAATGCCATCCACCCGCTGGAAAAGCAGCCCTATATCGGCTGGCTGACAAGGCTGGGGAACTATGCGGAACTGCAGGGCAAGGGGATTCACTATGTCCATGCGGTAAGCTCGTTGATCTGGGGTGGGCACGCGGATCACTGGCCAGATCATGTCAAAGAGCGGTTCAATTCCATTGATGGCCTCGATTACGATACCGCGATCCAGAACATTCGCGAGCATACCGAGGAAGTTGACGCCGTCTGGCAGAAAAACCAGATGATACAGCTGAATGCCGGTCATGGCGGTGTACCGCTGATGATTTTCCAGGGCGAACCGTTTTTCGGCCAGGACCGGTTCAACCAGTTCTATTGGCGCCTGCGCCAAAGCGGGCTGACCCGGCGGGACAAGCCGCGCGCTCCGTTTACGGTCAAGCCGCTGCACTGGCCGGATGGCGAGTAACTCCATCTCATTGACCTTTGGGCGCTCAAAAAGAAACGGACCGCTGAAGGCCGGACCCGTCACGGCGCGAGCTGAATGAGCGGACTGCCAATGATCGAACAGACCCTGGAATATCTCGATCACGCCGGTTCGGTGATCAGCCTGGCGGGCGTGGTCGTGATCCTTGGCGGTTTCCTCCTGGCTGCAGGCCGCTATGCGTCCCAGTTCTTCCAACTTGGGCCAGCGCGGGACTTCGCACAATTCAAGATCCAGTTGGGGCAAGCCACGATGCTGGGGCTCGAGATTCTGGTCGTCGCCGACGTCATCGAGACGATAACAGCTAAACCGACATTCGCATCGCTGGTGCTCCTGGCGTGCCTCGTGGTTATCCGGACAATCATTAGCTGGACGCTTTTTCTCGAGGTCGAGGGCCGCTGGCCTTGGCAAGCGGTTGGAGACGGCTGAGGCATGCTTGAGGCGGTGACAGACGAACTGCGGTTCCTGACGCAGAGCCTGGAGGCTATCGGCGCATTTGCACTGATCCTTGGATTTGTGATCGCAACAGCGCGTTGCATTCTGGAAATCGGTCGCAAGGGCGCAAAGGAAGCGATTGAGGGTTATCGCCAGGCCATCGGAAGAACCGTCCTGATCGGGTTGGAAATTCTTGTTGCTGCTACGATCATTAAAACCATTACCTTCGATCGGACTCTCGAAAACACGGGCCTGCTCGCTTTGATGATTGCTATTCGTACGGCGCTTGGTTGGTCGATGGCGCTGGAAATGTATGGCCACTGGCCGTGGCAGAAAAAGAAGCGCCCGAACTGAGAGCGACCCAACACGGGCCGCGATTCGCATGCCTGCAACCCAACCCCCATCTTCTCGACTTGCTAAACGCACTCATGGTGCATGCTGGATACTTTTTAGCGTCCGGATGAGTAACTCGGGGCAATACGCTGACCCAGAAACAGGAGGGGGCTCTGGAGGATTGGTGACATATAGGCGACGCCGGCGAAACTATCGGTTGGAGATGGTGGAATATGTTTATTCAATTGCGCAGGATGGTACCATCGCACAGAGAGTCGAATCGACGAAGACGGCGGTGAGCGAGAATGAAAACGGCAATAAAATATCTCTCCTTCTTTTTGCTCGCATTTCAATTCTGTGGTGAGGCTGTCGCCCAAGGTACTTCCGGTGAGACCGTTGCCCCTCCAGGAGCAACTGGTTTCGGTTCTTCTCGTCAAGATCCGAAAAATATACTCAAAGACATTCAAATTCGTGCAACGCAAAAAGATGGACTAATTCCGTTTTCGCCGCTGCAGCCGTT
>DAOUZE010000270.1 GCA_030665765.1 Filomicrobium sp. | reverse complement strand
TCTCTCTCAACCTACGCTGCTATCTACAACACATTCAACGTCCAGCGTCATCTGATCTCGCGCAGAACAATGCGACAGTTCCGAGCGGCAGCTATGGACAGGTGGAATGCCGTGACTGCTGCAGCGTGAAACACGGAGACGTCGTCCATTTTCGCGCAGCACACGAGTAAACGAGACAGTGCCCTCATCCGACCCCAGTCTATAGCCGATCATGCCGGCGTCCGTGGAGTAGGTTGTGTGCAAATGGGTGTCGCCCCAGTACAGGCCTTCGGCGAGGTTCACTCTGGCGCCTCCTGTTGGCGAAGCCATGGAACACCAAACGGAAAACTAAAAACACAAATATCAACTTGGTAGCCCAAGTTCTAGCGTTCGACCAAGACAGGGAAAGATGAATAAATACAACCAGCGCGCCATTCCAAAAATTGGTATACTGATCATATCGGTATTGATTCTACCCACTCAACTCTTTGCACAAGCGCAGCCCAACAGACCCAACATAGTGGTCATATTCACAGACGACCAGGGGTTTGCCGACTTGTCGGGCCAGGGGCAACGCAAGGATATAAAAACACCCCATATCGATCAGTTGGCCAAGGACGGCGTTCGTATGACGCACGGGTATATCACGGCGCCGCAGTGCGTTCCATCTCGCGCCGGCATCCTGTCAGGCCGTTACCAGCAGCGCTTCGGCGTCGACGCTAACCGAACTCTCCCCCTCCCTCTGGAGGAAGTGACCATCGCACAGCGTCTTCAGAAGGCTGGCTACACCACGGGCATGGTCGGGAAATGGCACCTCGACCCCAGCCCTGGATCATCTGAGTGGATAGAGAAGAACATGCCTGAGGAGTGGGGAGAGAGGAAAGGCAAACGAATCCACATTCCAGAACGTCTGCGAAAGCAGTACGACCCAACGGTGCGCGGGTTCACCGACTCGTTCTGCGGTACTATCAACAGATACCGGGCAACTTACGATCTTGAGGGAAGAAACCTAGCACCCGAAGGAGAATGGCGAACCGAGAAGGGCTATCGGCTGGATATACAGAGTGACGCAGCGGTCACCTTCATTAATCGCCATCATGATAAGCCGTTCTTTCTCTACCTGGCATATTTTGCGCCGCATGTGCCACTAGAGGCAACCAATAGGTACCTGGCGCGGTTCCCGGGAAAAATGCCTGAGCGCAGACGGCACGCACTTGCGATGATCTCGGCAATGGATGATGGTGTGGGACGCATCCGGCAGACCCTTCTTCGACATGGTATCCACAAAAATACCATCATATTCTTCATCAGCGATAACGGTGCACCGTTGAAAATGGGGATGGAGGATCTCGCTCTTTCGAATAAAGGCGGCACGTGGAATGGTTCCCGCAATGACCCTCTGGTCGGCGAGAAGGGGATGCTGTCAGAGGGCGGCATCCGTGTCCCCTATATCGTAGCCTGGCCAGGAACGCTCCCGCACGGGAAAATATATGAGCATCCCGTAATTTCGCTTGATGTCGCAGCCACCGCTCTCGCCTTGGCCAATCAGCCTGCTGCGCCCGAACTGGATGGAACGGACCTCATTCCGTACTTGACAGGAACAAATCTCGGAGAGCCGCACGCTGCCCTCTATTGGCGATTCTGGAATCAATCAGCTATACGCAAAGGGAAATATAAGTATCTCCAAGCAGGCGGAGACAAGCGTTACCTCTTTGATTTGAGCAGCACGAAACACGAGAAGGAAAACCTGATTCAAAATCATCCTGAAATCGCAAAAAGTATGTCAACGGAACTTAAGGAGTGGGCATCAGCCCTGAAGACACCGGGAATTCCAAATGGCGAGCTCAACGCTCGGGAGAAGCAGTTCTACAGCTACTACTTTGACTAGCCTGCGATCATCAGCTCAAGATCGCCGCCTCTAATCGACAGGTGCCAATGCATCCTCGCCTGATTGAGCTCGGTTTGTTGGATTACAAGCAGGAGTGCGAGAGCGATGGTGAGGCGCGGTTGTTTCCAGAGATGCCTACAGCTAGTGAAGGCTATCAAAGCTCGGCATTCTCAAAACGCTTTTCGCGCTATTTGCAGAAGTGCGGCGTCAAGACCGACAAGCGCCTGTCGCTTCATTCGTTCCGCCACACGATCAAGGATCAGATGCGAGAAGCGGGCATCAACCCGTCTGTCCAAGACGCGATCTGCGGCCACGAGGCGAAGGTGTTTTCGTTTCTGAACCGGCTGGTGACCGCCGCTTTACTTGCTGTAATTTATGGGTGTCTGAGCTAAGCATTCTCGCATCAAGTAAAATTGGCCCAATATTGACGATCGACCGGCAGGCTAAGCCATTGAAATCCCACGCGTCAAAATTAGCGGCCGTAGGCAAATTCCAGTCAATCAGACTTAATGTGACAACACCAGGAAGAGACCTCGCAGCGGGCTGCTGGGACTTCTGTTTCCCCTTCGCAGCCCCCCATCCTCCGGCCCCTTTTCCTTCCCGTCTTCACCCTCTTACGGAAGCATGTGTCACTAACGCGATAGCCGCAACAGGACAGGAGCCGCCGAGCGATCCCACCGTCCTCCTGATCAGGATCAATGCGCCGCGTGTCTCGGCTATGATAATCGCGCAGCGGATCTTGGAAGAGGATTTCCGTGGCCCGAAGAGGCTTGGCGTGAATTGAATTACTGGGCGCTGGCCTGGAATGGCAGTCTTGGTCTGCATGCATGGCGCTAATCGCCTCAAAAATGTGACAAAAACTAACTAGCCCGTCAGGAGGTCCACCATGACCGTGTCCACGCCCGTTGCCCACGCCGTTCAGTCCATGCAGGAGTGGCTAAAGGAGCTAAAGGATCGCGGAGAACTGGCCGACGAAGCGGCCGCGTACAAGGTGTTGCGGGCAGTGCTGCACCAGCTGCGGGAACGGCTCACGCTTGAGGAAGTTGTCGACCTCAGTGCTCAGATGCCGCTCATGGTGCGGGGCCTCTACTTTGAGCACTGGCGCCCGCACAAGGTGCCGCGAAAGATTCGCTCGAAGGCGGCCTTCCTCGATGAGTTGAGTTCGAAGATCCTGCCACATACCTTCCCGGTCGAGTGGGCCGTAACGACCGTGTTCGGCGTTCTCGCCCGGCATTGCGATTCCGGAGAGATCGCCAACGTCAAGGGACAGTTGCCCGATGATATTAAGGAGTTGTGGCCGGCGACGGCCGCCGGTCACTGAAGGAAATTCTCCTGAGCATCTCATCGATCGTCTATGCGGCTTTCTCGTTGCCGCGATGAACTGAAAATCAAGACTCGGCGAACCTCTAAATGAGCCATCCACGACTGAACTTTCATGGTGCCGCGCAGGCCGTTACCGGATCCTGCTTCAGGCTCGAGACCGGCGCTGGTCAACTTCTTATCGACTGCGGGCTCTATCAGGGAGCGAAGTCAGAGAAAGAGCTTAATTACCGTGCTTTCCCTTTCAATCCGAGCGAGGTCGACGCTGTCATTCTAAGTCACGCTCATATTGACCACGCGGGGCTCCTCCCAAAGCTAGTTCGCGACGGGTTTGGTGGGCCAATCCATTCCACGACGGCGACCGCAGATCTATCTGCCGTCATGTTACCTGATAGCGCCCACATCCAAGAGATCGAAGTCGAGCAGCTCAACCGCCGTAACGCGCGCCGGCACCGCGCCGCTGTCGAGCCAATCTATACTGCTGCCGACGTCGAAAAATGTATCAAGCTATTTGAAGTTCAGACCTTCAAAAACTGGTTTCCTGTTCTGTCGAACGTGCGGGTACGATTTTGGAACGCCGGGCACTTGCTCGGCTCCGCATCGGTCGAACTTGAGGTTCAACAACAAGGGGAGAAGGTACCAATGCGCCTCTTGTTTTCGGGCGACATCGGTCCGGATTTCAAGCTTCTGCACTCCGACCCGGAGGCCCCCAGCGACGTCGACTATGTGGTTTGCGAATCCACTTACGGGGATACGGATCGCGTGGATATCGACGAACATCAACGTCGTGCATTATTGCGCGACGAAGTACGTGCTGCGATGCATCCGGATGGAGTCCTGCTCATCCCCTCATTCGCTGTTGAGCGCGCACAGGAACTCATCAGCGATTTGAGCCAGCTGATCGCGGAAGGAGACCTCCCATCGATTCCGATCTACGTCGACTCTCCGCTTGCAGAAAAAGCAACGAGTGTGTTTGCCAAGAACTGGCGGGAATTAAGGAACGGTGCGATGCTCGTTCATGGGCTTAAGTCTCGCGCGGTGCATTTTACCGAATCTGTCGAGCAAAGCATTGCGCTCGATCGGCTGCGAGGGTTCCATATCATTATCGCGGCAAGCGGGATGTGTGAGGCGGGACGTATACGGTACCGGCTGAAGAACTGGCTCTGGAGGGATGAAGCTACCGTGCTTCTGGTCGGCTATCAAGCGGTCGGCACACTCGGCCGAATTCTCCAGGACGGCGCCAGCTCGGTACGTATTCAGGGGCGGGAATTCAAAGTTCGAGCCCGCATCAGGACCATAGACTGCTATTCCGGACATGCTGACGGCCCGCAGCTCGTCGACTGGATTGCGCAACGGTTTCCGATCAAACAGGGACTTTTCCTTGTGCATGGAGAAGAGGACGCAATTTCGGGGCTGACGAACCGCTTGGAGGGCATCGTCGATCATGAGCACATGATCGTTCCCGTCCTCGACGAGACCTTTGAGCTCTCTGACACAGGCGCTAAACGGCTCCGGGGCACTGCAGCTCCCCGTCTTCCAGCCGATCGGGTCGCGCGACTTGATTGGCACAACGATGTCACCGCATTGATCTTGGATGTGAACGATGCTCTTGCTTCCATGCCGGATGAGAAAACCAGAGCCATCCTTATTCGCAAACTGCGAGGGGCGTTGGCGGAAGACGAACCGCCGCAGCCGCGATCAAGACGCGGCCGCTCGAAGAAGCGATAGCCTCAGCAGGGTGTTGTCACGGTAACGCGGCTGCTCAGTTGATGCCGTATGCTATCAACGTCCGATGAGCAGTCCTTCGTATCGTCCGCATAGCTTCCCTGTTGATGTGATATAGCAAGCGGTCTGGCTGTACTTTTGCTTTCCTCTGAGCCTGCGAGATGTAGAGGATATGTTGGCTCAGGACGGCATTGATGCCTCGTATAAAACGGTCCGCCGCTGGTCGTCTAAGTTTGGCTTGGCCTATGCCAGAAAACTCAGACGCTCGCACCCGCGT
>DAOUZE010000327.1 GCA_030665765.1 Filomicrobium sp. | reverse complement strand
GATAAGGGGCGGCTCAGGTCCAGTTGCTGCGTTCTGAGGAGCTCGTCGAAGAACGCGATCGTAGGCCGGTAAGCAAAGGTCAGCCGGTTGACTTGCGCAAGCTGTTCTAGGCAGCTGCGGAAGTCTTCGTAGGTGCAGACTTCCGTGTCCATTAGCTCCGGAGTCGTATCCCGCACCTTAAAATTTGGCATGTTTGCTTCACTCCGCGGTTCGGAACAAGAGCGTCTCCGCTGTAAGACCTGGACCGAAAGACATTGCGCAACCACGTTCTTTCGTCCGGCGCTCTTCGAGAAACAGTTTCAGCACGAAGAGAACTGTTGCCGACGACATATTGCCGAATTGGCGGAGCACTCCCCTTGAATGACCAAGCGCATCTGGACCCAATACGAGTGCCGCTTCTGCAGCATCGAGCACCGTTCGGCCGCCAGGGTGTACGGCCCACATGCCAATTTCATCTGGCGAGGCCCCGTCGAGAACCCGCTCCTGGTCCGCTCGCAATGCGCGGTAGATGTTCCGGGGCACATCACCGGAGAGGACCATATCGAAGCCTAAGTCCCGAATATGCCAGGACATGAGATCTGCGGTGCCAGGAATGACTGTTGAGTAGAAAGAGTCGAGTGCAAGACCAGCTGGTTCGGCGCTGACCAGTGCAGCTGCACAGCCATCGGCGAAAAGGAGAAACATCAAGATTTGGTCGAGCTCGTCTGTTTCCTGAAAGTGCAGTGTGCACAACTCAATGCAGACAACGAGGACTTTGGCCTTGGGGTCGGAGCGAACGATATGACGCGCGAGTTTGAGGGCATTGATCGCCGCGTAACATCCCATGAAGCCGACGATCGTGCGTTCGATGGACGGGTTCAATCCAAAATGTTGGATGAGTTGCAAATCAAGCCCAGGCGCCGAAAACCCTGTGCAGGACGCGATGACGATGTGCGAAACATCTGACACTTGCGTCCGTAACTCGAGCTTCTCCAGCGTCTCAACAGCGAGCGGAAAGGCCTCCGTCTCATAAACTCGCATTCGCTCGGCAGTCGACGGAAACTCGCCTCTCCGGTAGAACGCATTTCCATTGACCGAGGAGCTTTCGCAATCTGCCGCAACCGTCTGACACGACCAGCGATGATCGATCTGCGACTTCTCTAGCATCTTGTCGAAGATAAGTTTCTTGCGACTGTCGAGCAGAAGAGATCGCGCGTAATGCGCGAATCCTTTGTGGACGTCATTGGCGGGTACCGACGTAGCGATCTGATTGATATAGGCAACTGTCAATAGCTCATTTCCTCAGCTCTGTAGACGAGACCTGGCGCAAGTACATGGCCGACACACGACCAGGCGCCACTGCAATTTATAAGGCCTCTCGGCTGCAATTATATGTTGCGCTGCGGAGAAGTAGCGCGACGTTCGGATCGGCTGGTCACGGTCGCGGCGCCGCGACTTTCCGGCTCTATGTCGCAATAATCTCTCAAAGATTTCTCATGAAAGCCATGGAATGCCAAGCGCTTATCGCAGTTCGAGGCAGTCCAGGAGGTTCGGGGGCGGGTACTGATGGAGGCCGGCGGGGGCACTCCACTGGGTTGTTGGGATGTGCAGACCCGCCAATTGGTTCGTTTGCATTGTTAGCGCAGTGATGATTTCGGGACTAACGGAACGATGGTTTAGGGCACCGGTAAAATGACAGCCGAGAGAGGATAACGGTCGGAATCAATTGTTGTGTGCAATGAAGCTATTGCTGACCCACGCTGCTTTGCCAGACAATAAGTTTGGTTATCGAGTTTTATAGATTCTCACATATTGGATTGTCCCTACTACCCTTCTCCAAAGCTCTATCGGTTCTTGGCCATCTCGCCAGACAGCAGTAAATGTTGCGCGTAGAAGCGCTCAATCTGATTGATGCTAGTGCCACTTTTCTTGACCAGGTTGGAGATATTCACTTGATCGTGGCTCAGAATAATTCGCATGGAAAACGCAGAGTGCCTGAGGCTATAGACACAGCGAACGCTGTTGGTCATCGGATCGTGCCTAAGGACTTTGCGACCTAGCGGTAGATTGAATTTTCGCTGTAAGATACGCGCTGCTGTTATTTTAATGGTGTAGCGCGGCAAGAAGATGTAGTCATCTCCACCTAAATCAAGATAGCGGTTGCGCAGCTGCTCATAGCCTTTGACTGAGCCTGTCAGTGTGTTGGCGAGCCTTGAGCCTCTCTTGCCGCTTCTGATGGCCAGCGAGAGACGGTTCGGCTCAGTCTCGATAACAATGTCATCGTGCTTCAGGGCAAGGGGTTCTGCCGGTGTGGGACGGACAAACGCGTGAACGCTGTCGTCAGCGAGGAGCGGGCCTTGCTGCCAATACTACTCTCGCAATCGTATTCTAGGCAGCCGAGTCAAACTCCAAGGCGATAGGGAATAAACCCATTGGCTGCGAAGTGCCCACGTACATGCCTGTGGCCATGAAGGTCGACCGTATAAACGCAGTCGCAGTAACAGCACCGCATAGCGCGCTCGGTATTGTGTAGCCGAGCCTCCTTCATCTGGCTTGGTGACAAATTGCATTGGATGGGATTTGTTGTTCGGCAGTCAGGGTGCGGGCAACCGGCCTTTTGCTCTTTGGTCATCGCTAGACTTCCCCCTCGTTGCGACGATCAATCATGCACTCCTGTGAATCATTGGCGTGTTCGCACGCTAAGAACAGCCCCACCTACAACTCGTAATGCTGCAAGTTCAGCTTCCGTCACACTTATAGAACACCGAATCGGACAAACGGGGAACAAAGGCGAGCCTATTACGTTAGGCAATTCTAGTTTTCGATAGTTTTTTGAATTATAAAACGCATACTGATCAAGCAGGCGAGAAACGCGGCCGCAACCGCTGTCTTGTCTGCTCGTTCGCGGTTCGTGATGCACCTGCAGAATATCTTCGGACCGGGCAGGCACAAACGGGTCTGACGAAACACGGTGTTTGCAATTCGTCGCTGATGTAACCAGCGCCTCCTCAGAAGAGCATCTCCTAATCTATGCTGCAGTGAAACTCGTGGCTGAGCACTCGAGCTTTGGCCCGGGTGCGAAGACAGTTGGGCATTGATATAGATCAAAGGCGAAGTGATTGGATCAAGTAGCGTGGCCTTTTGACCCATGTCCTGAGAGCGTTTCACGGAGCCCAAACAATGTCACAAGAACATAGGAGAAACGAAGCGCCACCTTGCGAAAAAGCAAATGAACCCTGCGAGCCGTCGCTCGTAATCGAAAGCGCGAACAGCAGATTATCACTGATGGATGAGAGGGTTACGCAAGCAGGGCTTGATCCTACGTATCTTCGCAACGCCAAACCTGAAATCTACCAGAAGTTGCAGCAGGCCTGCTCCAAATGTCCCGAACCAGACAGTTGTTCGCTTGATCTTGAGGCGGGCGATTGGGAAACGGGCCAGAGGAGCTACTGCCCCAATGCAGCTGCCATTGATTATCTGATAGTTAGTCGATCCTAGCGATGAAAAAAGTTCCGAGGCGCGGGTAGCCTATGGAATTGGTCGGAGCCCCCTCGTGACGACCAGTCAAAGGGCTTCCGCGATGCGGATCCAAAGCGGTAGTAGCTGGGCAAATACGGATCATCAGCGACGCATAAATTTCTCTTTCCTTTCCAGGCACTGATCTGCATGTTTGCTAGTTAATACTCACGCGCAAATAGACAGTAGAGAAGTTATGTTTGACCGGATTTTTAAGGCCAAATCGGCGGATGAAGGTGTTTTGCGTTGGGCCCCCGCCAAGCGACCTAGCCGTGCCTTGGCAATTTTCAGGAACATCGCGCGGCGAAGGGTGCTTTCGGCTTCTATGATCATGATCGCGGCGTGCGGCGCCTTGTGGTTCTTGTTCTACGGAGTTGATTTGATCAACGAGCTTTATAGGCAATCTCATCTACATGCATATCGGATGAAGTTTGGTCATGATCCCTATGACTGGGACATGGTACCTGAAAGGATCCTCCCCGATTTGGCGGTTTGGGCGCACGTTTACGCCAGCGTCGTGCTGCTGCTTGCTGGTCAAGCGATTAGAGCCGTTTTGGTCCGACATAAGTGACGTCTAATTAAGGAGCTGATCGGTTGATTGCGGTATGGACGAAAGTTCGTGTGCCCACCGAAATGACTTGTGAATCACAATTTAGATGCCCC
>DAOUZE010000497.1 GCA_030665765.1 Filomicrobium sp. | reverse complement strand
GGAGCTTTGACCATTAGAACAAGGTGACGCTGCAACATACTTGGCCGTAATTTCAGGCCAGAGGTACAAATGCGTAGCCCGATCCGTCCTTCTCGAGCCGGCCGGCGCCAGGCATGCCGAAATGGTAGCCCGTTACGATGGCCTTGTCGGAGATGGCCCGGTCGAAAATACGACGCCGCGAAGCCTCTGCTGCGTAGGGATTAGCGTCGAAAACGGCGTGCCAGCTGGGATTGCGCACGAACAACGCCGGAATATTGGAGGTGTCAGCCATAACCAGCAGTTGTTCGTTCCCGGAGTCGACGGAAAAAACTGTGTGGCCAGCAGTGTGGCCGTATGCCGGGATGGCGGTGATGCCTGGGGCAACTTCCTTTCCAGTTGTGAGCCGGGTGATGTTTGACCAATTCGGCAGGGTCGCCTGAATGCGTTTGGCGAGGCCTCTGCGGTTTTTTGGGAGGCTCGAAGTGACAGCGGTGTCCGTCCAGAATGCAAACTCGGGCTCGGGCACGATGATTTGCGCGTTCGGATACACTTGCGCGTTGGTGTCCTTTTCCATCAGCCCGAAGATGTGATCGGGGTGGAAGTGGGTGACGACAATGGTGTCGATGGAATCTTGTGAGATGCCTGCTGCTTTCATGTTGGCGGCCAACCGACCCGCCGTTGGGGCGAGCTGCGCGCCGGTTCCAGCGTCGAACATAACGGTACGTTTCGCGGTCTTCACAAAGGTGATCGTGAACGGGATTTGGATATTGTTGGCGGACTTGCCAGCGGTCTTGAGGGCAGCTTTCGTATCCGCGACCGAGGCGTTGCGAATAAAGCCGGGATCATGCGGTTTGTCCCAGTGGCCGTCGTAGACCGTGGTGACCTCGATGTCTCCAACCTTGAACTTGAAGTATCCTTGTTCTTGCAGTTCGGCGGCGCGCGCGGAGCCCAGTATTGCGAGCGGCTTGCCGATTCCGAAGGCGGCGGTGGCGGCGCCTGCTGTTATGATGAATGTCCGGCGGTTACTCGATGGCATCGCAATTCTCCCGGGGGCTTCTAAGATAAAGTTAGGTTGCTGTTCGCGAGCTTCGCGTCACCCCATAGTAGTGTTGGGGAGATAGGCGTGATGTGGTGTGCGTTCGAGCCCGTCCCCCGAACTTTTGGATCACGACGGCTTGATCGGCTGTACGAGTTCCTTAGAGGTGGTGGTGCCGCCCTCGGATGTTGTCTGTTTATTGCCGGATGGGGCTTTGTAATAGTTAGCGATACGTTCCTCTGGGATACCGCAAGCGTACATTAACAGGCACACCTGATTGCGGAAGATGCGTCGGAGATAGCCATCCTTGCGATAACGTTCGGAGCTGGTCAATGCGCCGGACTTCAGAATAGTCATGCGGCGCCGGCCGAGACGGCGGACGATTTCAACGTCCTCCAAGATCGGCATCGGTTTGTAACCGCCGATCTCGTCGTAGAGCCGACGCGGTATCAATAGCGCTTGATCCCCGTAGGGCAGTTTTGCAACGCTGCTGCGAATATGAACAATCGTCTCCATTAGCCGCGGCATGAAACCACTGTCGTCAAGCGCGTATCGGAACGCAGCCGCGCTTTTCTCGCGACGGCCCAAATCAACGCTCGTCATGAATGCTGAGACTTCGGCTTCCCAACCCGGATGCAGTTCTGTGTCGCTATGCAGGACAAGCAGCCATGGCGCCCGCGATGCAGCGATGCCGGCACGGATTTGATGGCCGCGGCCGGACTGACTGATGACGACGTCTGCACCGGCTTCTTCCGCGAGGGCGACTGTGCGGTCCTCTGAGCCGCCGTCAGCGATCACGACCTGTTGCACGAGGCCGTCGACCGCGGCCGGAACCAAAGCGACGAGACATCTACCCAGCGTCGCCTCCGAGTTCAGAGTTGGGATAATTATCGAGATCATGGCCACTGTTTCGCACCTGTTCGACCGCCCTACAAGGGCTCGTTGAGATGGCCGGGATTGGGCTTTTGTAACTAGCTTATGTTCTTTATTTGTTCTCTTTTTGATGGTAAGGTGATGCCGATGCTTTAGGAAGATCGGAGCTTGGTTTTGGTCCATTCAGTCAGCGAAGGCGCAGCTGTTCAAGGGGACGGTGAT
>DAOUZE010000353.1 GCA_030665765.1 Filomicrobium sp. | reverse complement strand
GGCTGTCACGAAGGCCAGAGCTTCGTTGGATGCGGTGCGGATTATTTCGGTACGCCCGCCTTTGTACATGCGCGTCGATGCGGCTTCGTAAGTCTTGGGTAGTCGGCCATAGAGCCGCTTGTAGGCAAGCATGAAGGACATCTGCACAAACGGATCGGGACCGGTTTTGAACGTCTTGATGAGATCCTTGCCGAAGGCATCAAAGTGAGCGATGCGCAAGTCCAAGTCTCGGGTCAGGTTGTCGAAAATCACGCTGGCATCAGCGATGTCCGTAGTTGCTTCAGGTGGCAGTTCCCAGTCGAGTTCCTTGGCGGGGGGAGCCGCGGTCTCTTCCTGCGCCGGTAGCGGATCGGCCGGGCCGCCGATAGCTTCGATTAGCGGCGCCCAGGCCCCAGCATCGACTGGAGTGTGTTCACCGTGCAGCGTGAAGCGTCCTTGCGGGTCGATCACGAGATGGAAGCTTTTGTCGTGCCAGCGGTTGCCTTTTTGGCCGTGTAGTCCTGCCCGCGCCAGGTCCTCGAAATTGGGTGTCGGTTCGTCGTCAAGGCAAACCATGAACAAGGCTCGGTCGATGCGGTCAAGAACATGACGGTTTGCGGAGGAGGCGGCCAGCCGGTCCCGGGCCCGGGCCCAATCAGGCCGGCGGGCTGCGGTCAACACACCGACGACTGGCGCCGGCGCGGCTGTATTGTTGGCGATGATGCGGCGGAACTGGACCATGATATCACCGTCCGGCAGGCGCTCTCCGGAGAGGTTTATGACTTCCAGCTCGAAGAATCGATGCTTGCAGATAACGACAATGTGACGGCTCTGCCCGCCACCAAAGGTGGCGATCCGATCACGCTCGGTTCCGGGGTAGCGGTTGGTGGCGAAGAACCGCTTCAACAACGACATATCGAAACCGGAACCGTCGCGCTGGATTTCCGGCGGCATCGTTTCATTGAGGATAGAAAGGTAGAAATCGAGGGTGCAACCGGTAACCTGGGCCGCACGCATTGCTTGGTCTCCAGGCGCATAGCGGGCGTCTGTCGAAATACCGATCGATGAGTTGACCACAAGCGATTCTGGATAGCTCAGATAGGCGACATCCTCCCACCACCCAGCTAACCAGTTTTCCGTGCGTGCGGCGCGGGCTTCAAGAGAAGCCTGTAGCTTTCGCCCAGTGGCATCTGGCTCCAGCAACTCTTCGGCCGCGGCTTTAACGTCTTCGAACGTGGTCGCATCGACGAGCGGTTCGACACTCGTCAGGTACCGCTGGACAGAATCCTCCAGAGGCGGCACGGGAAGATGAGGCAACGTCTTATCAAGGTCGAAGGTGTGCGGGGTTGCGGTCATCTGTGGCCTCCAGGCAGTTTGCAGTTCTAGAACGATTTAAGGATGGGGGCTGCCGCATCTTGCAGCTGGACGCGTTTCAATCGCTATCAAGGCGTTGGTTAAGCCGTCGCGGTGATGGATAGTCAAAGATGTCGCCGATACTCACTTCGATCCCCCTCGGCAGTGCCCCTCGCCGCTCGATGGCGAGTTGCGCGGCCATCGAGCTGTCTCGACCTAGTTCAAAGAAATTGGCTCCAAGTTCAAGATCATGGGACCCAATCAATTTGGCGTACGCCTTGGGAACGAGAGCGAATGTCATATTGTGTTGTGTTGCGCATTCCTGGACCAAACGATCTGGTTTCTCACATTTTTCTGCGTCCGTGACTGCGCCTTCGTGGACGGCTTCGAAGGCGTCATTGTGAAGCCAAGTCCACTTTGTAATACGTTGGTTGGGAGGTGTGGCGCTCAGGACAACCTGCGACAAATCGGGTTCACCGAGAATGGCTTCGATTGCCACAACCCCCTCCTCGGGCGGCAGGGTAAGACCTCGGCCTGTGTGGGCGAAAACGCCAACCGGTTCCTTCGTGTACCCGAAATCCCAGTCGTCGAAGTTAACCGACAACCAAGGTACATCTCCAGTATTCCTGCAACCGGCGACAGTGGCATCAAGGTAACGATTTGCGGCGTCATATCGGGCCATACCAAGGCCACCGAGGATTGCGGCCAGCGACGAGAATAGCATAATAAAATCCGGACTCTGCCCAGTCGCCGAGGTAAGCTGGCAGACCGCCATGCGCAACTGGTCCGTGCCCGTTATCTTGGCGGCGGACTCAGCTGCGATTGTCTTCGTGCAAGTGTCTTCAATATAGCGCAGATCAGCGAGGCTCGCGCCCAGGCGGTGTAATCGCCAATACCTCAATCCAGTCAGGTAGCACAGCTGCCCAGCTCCGATAGGCCTGCGCGGCGCCACCTCCGTGAGGAAAGCAGATCAGCCGGACGCGTGCCTGAAGACGCAGCGGAACCGCTTGGAGCCATTTCGAACCGCGCTGCGACGTGACCGTTCGTGTAAACCTCCGCCCAACTACGACGTGAACCCAGTTATGTCGCCGGGTACTACAGCCTGAACAATGCTGATGGAAGGCATTCCAATTGGTGGGTCGACGCCACCACAGATGCCATGGATGCGATAAATCTTTGAGCTTAGCTTCAAATTTGCGTTTTGTGTGGGGCTACACAAGCTTGCATGCTTGCAAACTTGGTTGTCGTGCAATCGAGAGTTGGCGGGGTCGCTTCAGCGGTTTGAGGGAATTCGGCCCTAGAGGTTGAGAAATTCTCCGGTCCTGCTATACAAAAGCGCACGCGGGTTCAGATTTGGCGCCTGCATGCCGCTGGGTGCGAAAGAACGTGTGCAGGTGAGACAAGTTGGGCAACTGCACGATTGCATGCCCGAATCTACCGCGACATCTTAGCTCGTGAAACTCGAATACTACAGAAACGGATAGTATTAAGCAGGTTGGCGCGCTTAATACTTATCTTAGCTTGGCTGAGCGCTGGGTTAAGATCATGGTAAGAGGCTTGGCAGTGAAGATGGTAAGAGGCTTGGCAGTGAAGACCGAACAAGAATACGGCGCAAACCCACTCACCGTCCGAGAGACGGGGCACTATAAGAAGGAGTACATTGAATCCTTCGTCGACAAGTGGGATTCTCTGATCGATTGGGAACGGAGAGCCAAATCGGAAGGTGAGTTCTTCATTGAGACGCTGCGCCAACACGGCGCCAAGAAGGTACTCGACGTTGCGACTGGAACAGGCTTCCACTCGGTCATGCTGAGCAAGGCCGGTTTCGAGGTGACTTCCGTCGACGGCAGCCAGGAAATGCTCTCAAAGGCATTTGAGAACGCGCGCAGTCACGGACAGATGCTGCGGACAATTCACTCCGACTGGCGCTGGCTGAATAAACACGTCCACGATCTCTATGACGCCGTGATCTGCCTCGGCAACTCCTTCACCCATCTACACCATGACAACGACCGCAGGAAATCACTGGCCGAGTTTTACGCGACGCTGCGTCACGACGGCATGTTGATTCTGGATCAGCGCAATTACGATGCGCTGCTCGATCACCAAATCAAGCCGACCCATAACTTCTACTACTGCGGACAGGATGTCCGCGCCTATCCCGAGCACATCGACAGCTCGCTGGCGCGCTTCTGCTATGAATTTACCGATGGAGCGCAGTTCCACCTCAATATGTTCCCGCTGCGCAAGTCTTAC
Organism: Filomicrobium sp.; assembly: GCA_030665765.1. Lineage (GTDB taxonomy): Bacteria > Pseudomonadota > Alphaproteobacteria > Rhizobiales > Hyphomicrobiaceae > Filomicrobium. Next base: position 177 of record DAOUZE010000353.1, on the reverse strand, counting down.
GTCACTCGGCTGATGTCTGAAGTCGGCTTCCAGAACGTCACGACCTATGGTGACTTCCAGGAAACATTTCGCGACGCCGAACCGGATTTTTACATCCACGTCGCGGAAAAATCGTATGTCGAGAAAGAGGATGAGACGTCTTGAGCCAGAGCTATTCGGACGTCGTGCAAACCGCGC
>DAOUZE010000141.1 GCA_030665765.1 Filomicrobium sp. | reverse complement strand
TCCGCAATCTGGGTACTATCGTCGCTGTCCGGTGACGAGGGGGCGTCCTACTATAATGACGGGCCCATAAAGTTCGCGGCGATCGCGTCGGTTTTCTGGGGCATCGCGGGCTTCCTGGTAGGCGCGACCATCGCCTGGCAGTTGGCCTACCCGGCTCTCAACTTCGACCTGCCTTGGACGAGCTTCGGCCGCTTGCGACCACTGCATACGTCAGCGGTGATTTTCGCGTTCGGCGGTAACGCGTTGCTGGCAACTTCGTTTTACGTTGTTCAGCGAACCTGCAAGGCGCGCCTGTTCGGCCGCTGGTCTCCCTGGTTCGTGGTCCTTGGCTACAACCTGTTCATCGTCATCGCAGGTACCGGTTATATCCTGGGCATCACACAGAGTAAGGAATACGCTGAACCGGAATGGTATGCTGATCTCTGGTTGACGATCGTTTGGGTCTTCTACCTGATCGTTTTCGGCGGGACGCTGTTGAAGCGAAAAGAGCCGCACATCTATGTTGCCAACTGGTTCTACTTGGCTTTCATCCTGACCGTCGCAATGCTGCACATCGTCAACAATCTGGCGGTGCCGGTGGCGCTGACCAGCACGAAGAGCTACGTCCTCTTTGCTGGCGTGCAAGATGCGATGACGCAGTGGTGGTATGGTCACAACGCCGTGGGCTTCTTCCTGACGGCCGGCTTCCTCGGTATGATGTACTACTTTATCCCGAAACGAGCTGAGCGTCCGGTCTATTCCTACCGTCTGTCGATCGTGCACTTCTGGTCGCTGATCTTCCTGTACATCTGGGCAGGTCCGCACCACCTCCACTACACGGCTCTCCCGGATTGGGCGCAGACCCTCGGCATGACCTTCTCAATCATGCTGTGGATGCCTTCATGGGGTGGCATGATCAACGGTCTAATGACGCTGTCGGGCGCTTGGGACAAGCTGCGCACCGACCCCGTCATCCGCATGATGGTCGTTTCGGTGGCTTTCTACGGTATGTCGACGTTCGAAGGCCCGTTGATGGCGGTGAAGGCGGTGAACTCCTTGAGCCACTACACGGACTGGACCATCGGTCACGTTCATTCCGGTGCTTTGGGCTGGGTTGGCATGATCTCGTTCGGCGCACTCTACTGTCTGTTCCCATGGTTGTGGAAACGTCGCGGGCTCTACTCGATGCGTCTCGTAGAATGGCACTTTTGGATCTCGACGGTCGGCATCCTCCTTTACATCACCGCGATGTGGGTTTCTGGAATCCTGCAGGGCCTGATGTGGCGGGCCTACGATAAGCTTGGCTTCCTCAAGTACTCGTTCGTCGAGACCGTGGATGCCATGCATATCCCCTACATCATCCGTGCCGGTGGCGGTTCGCTGTTCGTGCTTGGTGCACTGCTGATGGCTTACAACCTCTGGCGCACGGCGCGTGGAGACGAACCTGTCGATGCCGAGGATCAACCTCGCGTGGCAGCCGCTCCTGAATTGCGTCCTGCTCTTGCTGCAGCCGAATAAAGGAGACCAAACCCCATGCTCAGTAAACATGGTGTCTTTGAGCGCAATGCCTGGCTCCTTTCGATCGGCACTCTGATCGTGGTGTCTATTGGTGGCATCGTCCAGATCGCGCCCCTCTTCTACCTGAAGTCGACGATCGAGAAGGTGGAGGGCATGCGTCCCTATTCACCGCTCGAACTGGCGGGGCGCGATATCTACATCCGCGAGGGGTGCTACTTGTGCCACTCGCAGATGATCCGCTCGCTGCGTGACGAGGTCGAACGGTACGGCCCGTACAGTCTCGCTGCGGAAAGCATGTACGACCACCCCTTCCAATGGGGCTCGAAGCGCACGGGGCCTGATCTGGCTCGTGTCGGGGGCAAGTACTCGGATGACTGGCACGTTGCACACATGGTCAATCCGAGGTCGGTCGTGCCGGAGTCGATCATGCCGGGTTACCCCTGGCTTGCCCAACGGAAGCTTGATGCCTCAGATGTGGCTGAAAGGCTGAAGGCGCAGGTCGCCGTTGGGGTTCCCTATACCGAGGAGATGATCGCAAACGCTGCCGCAGATCTGGCCGCACAGACGGATCCAGACAGCGACGGTGCTGAGGATGTTGCCGCCCGTTATCCGAAGGCCGTGGTCAGTGACTTCGACGGTGATGCCTCCGAGGTCACTGAGCTCGACGCGATGATCGCATACTTGCAGATGCTTGGCACGCTGGTCGACTTTACGAAGTACGATGCAGCGGGTCCGAACCTGCGATAGGAGGTGCCATCGTGACCTACCAAACCGTAGCAGCGTTTACGCATAGCTTTTCGTTGCTCCTGTTCTTCGTCCTATTCATCGGCGTGGTCGTCTACGCTCTTTGGCCTGGCAACAAAAAAGTCTTCGAGCGCGCCAGCCGGATGCCGCTCGATGGCGATGAGCATGACCCAGATACGCAACAGCATACCGGAGGCCGGACGTAATGGCTGATCAAAAAAAAATCGATAAAGTGACAGGCGTCGAAACGACGGGGCACGTCTGGGACGACGACCTGCAGGAACTCAATAATCCAATGCCCAAGTGGTGGCTTTACATCATGTATGCGACGATCATTTGGTCGATCGGGTACATGGTGGCGTATCCGGCCTGGCCATTGGCTTCCGACTATACAAGAGGAGTCCTTGGTTACAGTCAGCGTCAGGTGGTGATGGATCAGATTGCGGCCGGCAAGGCAGCCCAGTCCAAATTCCGCGACGCCATCGCCCAGGCGGAACTCAACGAGATCCAGAAGAACCCGGAACTCTTGGAATTCGCTCTGGCTGGTGGAGCGGCGGCCTTTGGTGGCAACTGCGCACCCTGCCATGGGCGTGGCGCGCAGGGCTTCAAAGGATATCCGAACCTCAATGACGATGACTGGATCTGGGGCGGTGATCTTGAAGCCGTGCACACGACGATCCGGCATGGTATCCGCAATGCCGATGAAGATTCACGGCAGAGTGATATGCCGAAGTTCGGCCAGGAGCAGTTGCTGGAAAAGGCGCAGATCAATGATGTCGCCGAGTATGCCCTCTCGTTGAGTGGTGCAGCCACTGATCAGGAGGCCGTCGGGCGCGGTGCGGAGATCTTTGCCGAGCAGTGCAGTGCTTGCCACGGCGAGAATGGCGCCGGTAACACCGAGTTGGGTGCTCCAAATCTCGCTAACGGTATCTGGCTTTACGGCGGTGATAAAAAGGACGTCGTTCAGTCAATCCATACCGGACGCGGCGGTGTTATGCCGCCGTGGCATACACGACTTGATGATGTGACGCTCAAGCAGCTTGCCGTTTACGTTCACTCGCTGGGTGGCGGCCAATAGTTGGCATTACGAGAGGACACGCGTGGCGTGCGATGGAGCGATAAGGGATCAACCTTTTTGGGCTTGGCGCTCGCCACGCTTCACTCTGAAAATCAAAAGATTATGGCGAATACAGCCTGCCGACTCTCACATTGTCGGAAACCGCCATCGAGGATGATGCGTGCATGGCGACCACTTTAGATAGCTACATCACACCAAAGGTGGAGAACGAGCCAGTCGAAGCGGCGCCTGGCGTCATGCGACACGACGTTAAACCTGTTAACGCCAAGGACGACCGCCCACTTTACGTCGATCGTGTCGCGATCCATCCCAAGCTGGTGCACGGAACCTTCCGGAATCTCAAGTGGATCGTCATGGTGCTGACGCTGGGCTTCTACTACTTGGTGCCGTGGTTGCGCTGGGACCGGGGTCCGACGCTGCCGGATCAAGCTGTATTGATCGATTTTGCTGATCAGCGACTATTTTTTGGTCCGATGGAGATTTGGGCGCAGGAGTTCTACTACGTCACGGGTTTGCTTATTCTGGCGTCTCTGGTGTTGTTTCTGGTGACCGCGCTCGCGGGGCGGGTGTGGTGTGGTTATGCCTGTCCGCAGACCGTTTGGACGGATTTGTTCATCATGGTCGAGCGGGTTTTTCAGGGTGACCGCAATGCCCGTCTGCGTCTGCAAAAGGCGCCTTGGAGCTCGGAGAAGGTCTGGAAGCTTGGTATTACCCACGTGACCTGGCTGTTCATTTCGGTGCTAACTGGCGGTGCCTTCGTCTTCTACTTCCGCGACGCACCGACGCTCGCCTATGAATTCATGACGGGGACGGCGCCTTACATCGCTTACGTCTTTGTCGGCGTTTTCACCTTCACTACTTATGCTCTCGGTGGTTTGGCACGCGAACAGGTCTGCATCTACATGTGTCCTTGGCCGCGCATCCAGGGAGCCATGTACGATGATCACTCGATGTTGGTGAGCTACCGACCGCACCGGGGTGAGCCGCGCGGGCCCCACAAAAAGGCTGATACCTGGGACGGGCGCGGTGATTGCGTCGACTGCAAGCAGTGTGTCGTCGTCTGTCCGGTGGGAATCGACATACGGCAAGGTGCGCAGTTGGAGTGTATTCAATGCGCGCTGTGCATTGATGCTTGCAACGAGATTATGGAAAAGGTCGGGCGTCCGCCAAACTTGATCGCCTACGATACGTTCCACAACCTTAAGGCAGCTGAGACCGGCGGTAACGTGCCGGTCAAGGTTTTCCGCACCCGAACAATCCTCTACATGGTGCTCATCCCCGCGGTGTTGGGGTTAATGACTTACGGTTGGGTCAACCGCTCGGAGCTGCAACTCAATGTCTTGCGTGACCGCAATCCGCTGTTCGTGAGGCTCTCTGATGGGGGCATCCGCAATGGCTATACGTTGAAGATCCTCAACAAGCGCCATGAGACACGTCAGTACAAAGTGTCGATTAAAGGATTGCCCGCGACGGCCGTCGATCCGAAACTCGATTTTGTGGGCTTCAAAGAAGCTGATCCGGTCATCGATGTTGTCCCTGATAGCCTGCGCGCCATCCGCGTTTATCTATCTCTGCCGAAACCCGCCGTCAGCCAGCTCAAAGACGAGTCTACGGATCTGACTTTTGTGGTGACTGACATCGAGGACGGGACGGTGACGCGTCGTGGCACGAAATTCCGGAGCCCTAAGAAATGACTATTCACGAGGGACTGCATGAAACGGGACCCAGTGGTTGGACGCTTAGCGGCTGGCATGTGTTGATAGCGCTTCTTAGTTTCTTTGGTGTGATGATCGCGGCTAACATGGTGTTCGTGTACTTCGCCGTGACGACGTTCACCGGTATCGAGACCGCCGATGCCTATCGCAAAGGGATTACCTACAACGCTCGGCTGGAAGAGGCTCGCCAATTCGAAAAACTCGGTTGGCAAGGCAAGATCGCCGAAAAAGACGGGCATCTCGAAGTGGTTCTTCTCAGCCAAGATGGCACACCGGTCCGCGGGGTTCGCGTTAACGGCAAAGTTGGACGACCGGCAACGGATCGCTTCGACAAGGAAGTGGTATTCGAACACGGTGGATCGGGTCGCTACCGCACGACGAAGATTGACTTGGCAGCTGGGCATTGGATCGTGACCATTGAAGCCCGCGATCCGGTTTCCAATGACGTGCTGCGGCTGCGCTTGAAGGAGCGCCTATGGCTTTCGCAGTAGATATCGACGCGGGAACCGCAGAACGGGGCGCATCACGTGAGCCAATTGCGCGGCCACCTGGGAAACCGAAAAACGCGGTTCTTGCAATCGAGAACATGAACTGCGGTGGCTGCATGCGCAAAATCGAGCGCGTGCTGGAAACTGCACCAGGGATTGCTTCGGTCCGTGCCAACCTTTCGGCAAAGCGTGTCACGGTTGCCTTCGACCCACAGGACACGGGCACTGAAACGATCATCAAGACACTGGCTGATGCCGGTTTCCGTGCCGCCGATCTTGCGCACAACAACATTGATGACGGTAACCTCGCCGACCAAGATTTGTTGCGACGTCTTGCGGTTGCGGGCTTCGCCGCAGCCAACATCATGCTGCTTTCGGTGTCGGTGTGGGCGGGGCTCGCAAGCGATATGGACGAGGAAGTCCAATCGCTATTCCACTGGCTGTCGGCATTGATCGCGTTGCCCACCGTCGCCTACTCCGGTCAGCCGTTTTTCCGCTCCGCGGCGACGGCGCTGAAGGCGTGGCGGCTCAACATGGATGTGCCGATCTCGCTGGCTTTGGCGCTGGCGACGGGAATGAGCCTGGTGCAGACCATTCGCGGCAGCGAGCACGTCTATTTCGACGCCAGCGTGTCACTTGTTTTCTTCCTGTTGATCGGCCGATATCTCGATCAGAGCTTGCGCAGCCGCGCCAAAGGTGCCGCCCAGAACCTGATCGGTATGAAATCGGGTTGGGCGACCGTTGTCGCAGAAGATGGCACGAGCGAGCGCATGCCGGCGCGAGCGCTTGAGCCGGGTATGCGCGTTCTTGTTGCGGCCGGTGAGCGGATATTCGTTGACGGCCGCATCGTCTCGGGCCGCACCGACATCGATGAGCAGCTGATCACCGGCGAGAGCGTCCCCCGTTCGGCTGCGGATGGCGACAGGGTCTATGCGGGGACCGTCTGCCTGACGGCGCCGATAGAAGTCGAAGCGACCGCCGCCGACAAAGATACGCTGTTGGCCGATATCACCCGCCTGATGGAAACGGCGGAGCAGAACAAGGGCCGCTATGTGCGGCTCGCCGATAGGGCGGCGGCATTCTATGCGCCGGTGGTCCATACTCTCGGACTGATTACCTTCTTGGGTTGGATGTGGCTTGGTGGGGGTTGGGAGATGGCGCTGACGACGGCCATTTCGGTGCTTATTATCACCTGCCCATGCGCGTTGGCGCTGGCGGTTCCCGCCGTGCAGGTCGCCGCCACCAGCCGGCTATTCAATCGCGGTGTCATCATGACCGCCGCAGATGGATTGGAACGCCTCGCGGAAATCGATACCGTTGTTTTCGATAAGACCGGGACGTTGACAAAGGGGACGCCGGAACTGTCGAACAGCGCCGGTATTTCAGAGGAAACACTCGCTGCTGCTGCGGCTTTAGCTACCAACAGCCGCCACCCTTATGCGCAGGCCGTGGTCCGCGCGGCGCAGAGCCGAGGTGTTCGGGTCGTGCCAACCGATGGGGTTGTGGAGACTCCCGGTGCGGGACTTTCGCGGAAATCTGCTTGGGGTGATGAGGAACGTCTCGGATCAGCGGATTGGTGCGGCATTGGCCCCAATTCGACCTCTGTTGATGACTCAGAGGCTGGCGCTTCACTGTGGTACCGACCTTCGCGGGGGGATCCTGCCACCGCGTTTCAGTTCGTCGACGTACTGCGCGCGGATGCCGCCGAAACCGTCGCAATGTTTCAGTCCGCTGGCCTTGGTGTGTTGTTGATCTCGGGCGATCAGGAGGCCGCCGTCAAGGATGCTGCCTTAACCGCGAGGATCGAGGACTGGTTCGCCGAGCAGCGTCCCAATGAAAAGATCGCGCAGCTGAGAAAACTGGAAGCTGCCGGCCGCTGTGTCTTGATGGTCGGAGACGGGCTCAATGACGCGCCCGCGTTGGCAGCCGCGCACGCTTCGCTGTCTCCAGCATCTGCCGTCGAGGTCAGTCAGATCGCGTCGGATGGCATCGTTCAAGGTCAGCGACTGGCGCCCGTCATTGAAGCTGTCGCCGTTGGCCGGCGCACGCGACGTATGTCTCTGCAGAATTTCGCCATTGCGGCGGCTTACAATGCTATCTGTATCCCACTTGCCATGGCCGGGTTTGTCACGCCGCTCATAGCCGCAATTGCAATGTCGGCTTCATCAATAGTGGTAACAGCAAACGCCTTGCGGCTGACGACGGCGAAGTTAAAGCTCTAAGTAGCAGTACTCCCAGGGGGTTTTAGAAATGACAGCGCTTGCTTGGCTCATTCCGGCAGCTCTTGTTTTGGGGTTGCTTGGGCTAGGCGCGTTCTTATGGGCGCTGCGAACCGGCCAGTTTGAAGATCTGGATGGGGCCGCCTATCGGGTTCTAGATGACGATGAGCCGCCAACTGATGAGAACGATCGCGGCGAGGTCCGAGACCGATAAGAAGAGCTCATCCATTCAACTGGCGAGTGTTGCTTAAGCGGCCGTTTTGGGGACCGAGTGGACGAGTTCGCGATAGGCATGCCAGGTCGAATGCCCGACCAGTGGGAAGGCCACAATCAGGCCGAGGAAACCGGTGGCGATGCCGCAGGCCATAATCGCGACAATCAAGACAGCCCACAACAGCATCGGATTTGGATTCTTCAAAACGGCCCGGATGCTGACTGAAATTGCGGTGAAAACATCGACGCGATGCTCCATCAACAACGGAACCGAAACGACCGAAACGGTGTAGGCCACGAGCGCCAAAGCGGCTCCAACCGCGGTGCCGAATACGAGCAAACCAAGCCCGTGAGGCGTGAACAAAAGCTCAGGAATGAAGCGCTCCGCCGGGGGGAGAGCCTCGCTTCCGAAAAATACTGCAAAGAGCAGGAATGCGATGCGCAACCAAGCCGAGAAGATGAACAATAGGATGAAGCCCATGAAGGCGAGTTGTCCCGGTGAACGGGCACTCAAGTAGGCTCCAACGGCCTCACCTTCGGCGCGCCGGCGAGAAATCTCGTAGAGGCCAACCGCAAACAATGGGCCCAGGATCAAGAATCCTCCGGCCATCGCGATGACAACCGATTGCCAGCCAAATTGCGTCATCCCATAGGCAAGGCCTATTGAAACGAGCGCGAAAACGGCTCCGTAACTTAAGCTCTGTACCGGCGTCGCGGTAAGATCTCGCCAACCGGCAGCAAGCCAGCTCCAAGG
>DAOUZE010000386.1 GCA_030665765.1 Filomicrobium sp. | reverse complement strand
CACAGCATCGCCGACAGTCAAAATATGCTCGGCGGCATCGTCCGGAATCTCACAGCCGAATTCTTCTTCAAAGGCCATAACCAATTCGACAATATCCAGGCTGTCCGCACCCAGATCGTCGATAAAGCTAGCTGAATCCGAAACCTTATCGGCTTCCACTCCAAGATGCTCAACGACGATTTTCTTCACGCGCTCTGCGACTTCGCTCATTGGTTTGTCATCCTTCCTTTGCTTAACGTCTTGTCGACACCGCCCGGGCCCGACAAATTCCCTTAGCCCCCGTTTCAGCCGACTTGCAGAGCGCAACCTCATTAGGGGCTGCCATGAGTGTGCAGGCTTGCGGGCATCGCAACCACTGGCTCTAGAAAGCCCCTTTTTGAGGGGCTCCCCGCCGGTAAAGCGATGGCTCGTTAACACACTTCCACAGACTTGACCAGTTGCCGATCCAGAGCACAACAAACGCCTCGAACCCGGGGCTCACGGCCTTACCCGTCCACAAAAGTCTCTTCTGCGATGGCAATACTCCGATTTAGACCATCGCCATCCCACCGTTGATGTGAAGGGTCTGTCCGGTAACATACCCACCCGCTGCACTCGCCAGATACAGCGCGCCCGCCGCGATATCCTCGGCTTCTCCGAAGCGCTGGGCCGGGATCATCTTCGAGATTTCCTGGGTTTGTTTGTCATTCAGTGCAGCAGTCATATCTGTTTTGATAAATCCTGGCGCGATGCAGTTGGCCGTAATCCCCCGAGACGACACCTCCCTGGCCAGAGACTTCGTCATCCCTATGATACCGGATTTGGAAGCCGCATAATTCGCTTGACCTGGATTCCCAAAGACACCCGAAACAGACGAAATATTGATAATCCGGCCAAATCCAGAACGATTCCGCATCATGTGCCGTGCTGCACCCCGCATGAGAATGAAGGTCGCCGTGAGATTGACCGCTATAACGTCATCCCACTCCTCATCCTTCATCACCATGAACAGGTTATCGCGGGTTAGTCCGGCATTATTGACGATGACGTCAAGCCGTCCCATCGCCCCGACGGCGCCATCCACAAGCTTGGCGACCTCATCCCGCTCAGAAAGATCGCAGGGCAGAACGTGAACCCGGCCTCCAAGTGCTGCAGCCAGTTCATCGAGCTTGCCTTTACGACGAGCGGAGATCGCAACCGTCGCGCCAGCATTGTGAAACGTCGTCGCGATTGACTCGCCAATACCGCCCGTCGCCCCTGTCACAAGGGCATTTTTTCCCGTCAGATCGAACATATCCGTCATTTCATTCCTCGTTCAGCCGACCCATTCGGCATCACCCGCAAACCGCCGAAGCATGCGCAGCGATATCTTCAGGCAAATCAATGCTAGCCGATTTAAGCTGTCTCGCCGTTCGACGCACCAAGCCAGCGAGCACCTTGCCGGCACCAATCTCGTAGATATCGGTGATGCCGTTTTCGGTCATGTAAAGTACGCTTTCCCGCCAGCGCACGCGGCCCGTAACCTGTTCAACAAGCCTTTTTGCAATCTCATCCGGATCGCTAATTGCATCCGCCAACACGTTAGCCACCACCGGTACGCAGGGTGCTCTGATCTCAACATTGGACAATGCATCCGCCATCGCGTCGGCCGCAGGTTGCATCAGCCCACAATGGAACGGTGCGGATACCGGTAGAGGTACAGCTCGGCGCAGGCCATGCGCCTTACCTATTTCTGCCACGCGGTCGATTGCCGACTTATCCCCGGATAAAACAACCTGAGCCGGGTCGTTGTCGTTGGCAATTTGGCAAATATCCCCCTGAGCCGCCTCGGCCGCGATCGTTTCAGCAACTTCGACATTAACGCCAAGCAGTGCCGCCATCGCCCCTTTGCCAACCGGCACGGCCTGCTGCATGGCTTGACCGCGTAACTTCAGAAGCCGCGCAGTATCCGCTAGCGACAACGCTCCAGCGGACGCTAAAGCGGAATATTCACCCAGCGAGTGTCCGGCGACATATTTCACGCGATCGGCAAGAACGAACCCGTGTTCCTCCTCAAGCACTCGCATAACCGCCATGGAAACCGCCATCAGGGCAGGTTGCGCGTTCTCTGTCAGGGTCAGGGTATCTTTCGGCCCCTCCCACATGATCGCAGATAGTTTTTGACCAAGGGCCTCGTCGATCTCTTCAAATACCGCCTGCGCGCTGGCAAATTCCGTTGCGAGCGCGCGGCCCATGCCGACGTCTTGGCTACCCTGACCGGGGAAGACGAATGCCGTACCCATTTTATCCCTAAGATAATGTAGATTCGTTTTGACAACTTCAGTGGCAGCGGCAAGAGCACAGCTTCACGCATCAAGTCAAGCGCTGGCGGCTGTTTGGAATACTAGGCTAGTGGTGTGGTCCGACAGGCGCAAACATCCATTTGGCGCTTGCTTCCCGCCCATTTCGAGCTATAACTCCGCCTTCGCGTCCGGTTGGAGGCTGAACGGAAGGTCAACATGCCTGCAGTTAGGGGCATTTTGACAGAACCTTGTGGTTCGTCGTCCCGTGTCTCCACTCTCGTGGGAATCCTGGTGGGCCTTTCACCGCTTTATTCCACCCTTCCCAGGGTCGTTAAGCGCCCAGGCCCGCAAGGGGCTATGCGCCGGTCCAACATTATGAATGAAACGAAAGGCCAATACACATGCCGCTATACGAGCATGTTTTCCTTGCGCGCCAGGATGCGTCCAGCGCCCAGGTCGAACAGCTGACTAAAGAGTTTTCCGATATCCTCGAAGAAGCCGGTGGCAAGATTGCACGTGCCGAGCATTGGGGATTGAAGTCTCTCGCATACAAGATCAAGAAATCCCGCAAGGCGCACTACACGATGCTCAACATCGACGCGCCACCTGCCGCCGTCAACGAGATGGAGCGGCGCATGCGACTATCGACCGATATTATCCGCTTTATGACGATCCGCGTTGATGACCACGAGTCCGAACCATCCGTGATGATGCGCAAGCAGGATCGCGACGACCGCGGCGGACGAGGTGGTCCACGCGGCGGCGACCGTGACCGCCGAGGAGGCGGACCCCGCGGCCCGCGCGGTCCGCGTCCCGATCGCCCTGACCGCGAACCACGCGACAACCCGCCTGCGGGAGAGTAAAGAATGTCGACACAAGCACGCCGCCCATTCAACCGCCGTCGCAAGACCTGCCCATTTTCAGGTGATAGCGCCCCGAAGATTGACTACAAGGACGTCCGCTTGCTGAGCCGCTATGTCTCCGAACGCGGCAAAATCGTTCCAAGCCGCATCACCGCGGTCTCGGCGAAAAAACAACGTGAACTGGCCCGCGCCATCAAACGCGCGCGGTTCCTTGGCTTCTTGCCCTACGTCATCAAGTGACCACGCGTCCGTCGAGGCATGAACTCCGACGACGCTTTTCCAATCAGGTTGGGTTGAGGACCGTACTCCGGTGACTCAGCTCTAACCGCGCACCCGCGGGACAGCTGAAAAAA